>CAIUGQ010000603.1 GCA_903898725.1 uncultured Burkholderiales bacterium
GGACGGGAGAGATCCATGCCCTTCCAGAAACAGGTGGTGGCCGCAGAGGTGATCGTGATGCCACGCTCCTGCTCCTGCTCCATCCAGTCCATCGTCGCGGCGCCATCGTGCACCTCGCCGATCTTGTGGTTCACACCGGTGTAGAACAGGATGCGCTCGGTCGTCGTCGTCTTGCCGGCGTCGATGTGAGCCGAGATACCGATGTTCCGGTAGCGCTCGATAGGAGTCTTGCGGGCCATGATCGATCCTTCGGGGCCTCGTGGGCCCGGCGGTCAGGGTGAGACGGTGATCAGAATCGGAAGTGCGCGAAGGCCTTGTTGGCCTCGGCCATGCGGTGCACCTCGTCGCGGCGCTTGACGGCGCCACCACGGTTCTCGGCAGCCTCGAGCAGTTCGTTCGCCAGGCGCAGGCCCATCGACTTCTCGCCACGCTTCTTGGCGGCCTCGCGCAGCCAGCGCATCGCGAGTGCCATGCGGCGGACGGGGCGAACCTCGACCGGCACCTGGTAGTTCGCGCCACCGACGCGACGGCTCTTGACCTCGACCATCGGACGCGCGTTGTTCAGCGCGAGCCCGAACACCTCGAGCGGGTCCTTGCCGGACTTCGTCTTGATGGTGTCGAAGGCGCCGTAGAGCATCCGCTCGGCCACGGCCTTCTTGCCGGAGAGCATCAGCACGTTGATGAACTTGGTCACGTCCTCGGTACCGTAGAGCGGATCCGGCAGGACGGGGCGTTTGGGGACTTCGCGACGACGGGGCATGGCATACCTCTGGATGGTTCAGCCGGAAGGTTTCCCTTCCATGACCGCCCTACCGCCGTCGGGCCGAATCGGCACGCACGGGGGAGCGGTCGCTTACTCGACGGTCGACCGACCCGGAGGCAGGTGTCGCGCCGCAGGATCCGGCCGCGCGACGCGCAGCCGGGTGAAAAGCGGATCAGGCCTTCTTGGGCCTCAGGCTTTCTTCGGTCTTTTCGCGCCGTACTTCGAGCGCGACTGCTTGCGGTCCTTGACGCCCTGCAGGTCCAGCGAGCCGCGCACGATGTGGTAGCGCACGCCCGGCAGGTCCTTGACGCGGCCGCCGCGGATGAGCACCACCGAGTGCTCCTGAAGGTTGTGGCCTTCGCCGCCGATGTAGCTGATGACCTCGAAGCCGTTGGTCAGGCGGACCTTGGCGACCTTCCGCAGCGCGGAGTTCGGCTTCTTGGGAGTCGTGGTGTACACACGGGTGCACACGCCGCGACGCTGCGGGGAATCCTGCAGCGCGGGGCTCTTGCTCTTGGCGTGAGCCAGTTCGCGGGGCTTGCGGACCAGCTGGTTGATGGTAGGCATCGATTCGCTCTGGCTTCGTGGATCGTCGTGTCCCGGGCTGGAGACCAGCCCTCGGACGTCGTCATCGGACGGCACCGGAACGACCTTCACGGCGCCTGGGCAGGACGGAGTTGATCCACCACCAAAGAGCGCCGGGATGGGCATCCCGAAGAACCTGCGAGTATAGACGGTTGCGCAGCACACGGTCAACCGGCTTCGGGGTCGTGACCGTGGCGGGTGTGCGGTCAGCCGGCGAGGTCGTGGCGCGAGGGGCTCCGGCGGAGCGGCGCGCGTCGTCATGCCACAATCCCGCTCCCCGGGCCGGGCGGTCGTCCTCCGCCTGCCCGTCCCCCACGAGGAGACCTCCCATGAAGCGCATCCTGACCGCCGTCGCGGCCGGGCTCCTGGCGGCCGCGGCCGGCACCGCCACCGCCCAGACCTTCCCGAGCAAGCCGATCCGCATGGTCGTGACCTTCCCGACCGGCGGCGCGCCCGACATCCTCTCCCGCACGATCGCCGAGAAGCTCGACCCGTCGTGGGGCCAGACGATGATCGTCGACAACAAGCCGGGGGCCGGCGGCAACATCGGCGCCGAGTTCGTGGCGCGGGCACCCGCCGACGGCCATACCCTGGTGATGGGGACGGTCGGCACCCATTCGATCAACGGCTCGCTGTACGCGAGGATCCCGTACGACATGGTCCGCGACTTCGCGCCGGTCACGCTGATCGCGTCGACGCCGAACCTGCTGGTCGTGAACAACGACGTGCCGGCGAAGAACCTGCAGGAACTGATCGCGCTGGCCAAGGCCAAGCCGGGCATGCTGACCTACGGGTCGCCGGGCATCGGCACCTCGGTGCACGTCTCCGGCGAGCTGTTCAACAGCCTGGCCGGCGTCAAGACCACGCACGTGCCGTACAAGGGCCGGCAGATGGCGATCCCCGACCTGCTCGGCGGCAGCATCACGATGATGTTCGACAACATGCCGTCGGCGATCCCGGTGGTGCGCGAGGGCAAGCTGCGGGCGATCGGCGTGACCAGCGCGAAGCGCTCGCCGTCGGCGCCCGAGATCCCGACGATCGCCGAGCAGGGCCTGCCCGGCTTCGAGGCGACCTCCTGGTTCGCGGTGTTCGCACCGGCCAACACGCCCAAGCCGGTGGTCGAGAAGCTGCATGCCGAGATCGTCCGCGTCTTCGGCCTGCCCGACGTGCAGACGAAGATGAAGACGCTGGGCCTCGACCTGATCCTCGGCGGTCCGGACGAGCTGGCGAAGACCCAGGCGGCCGAGATCGCCAAGTGGGCGAAGGTGATCAAAGACTCGGGCGCGAAGGCCGAGTGATAGCCCTGAGCACCCCTCTCCATGAGAGCGGGCGCTCACACCCCCGGGGCTACAGGACCTGCCAGAAGCTCAGCCTGACCGCCCCGGGCAGCCGCTCGCCGCGGCCGATGAACTGCCGCTCGCCCAGCCAGGTCCAGCGCGGGTCGCCGGTCTCGAAGCGGGGCTGGCAGCGGAAGTAGACCGCCTCGGGCGGGACCGCGTCGCCCCGCATCAGCGCCGCGGACACCTCGGTGCTCGCGTGGCGCAATGCGGTGTTGTGCACGAAGACGCATGCGCCGTCGTCCAGCTCGATCAGGTAGCGCGCGTCGAGGTGCGCCGAGGTGATGCCTCCGGTGAGGACCTGGAAGTCGGCGCCTGCGGGCAGCACGCGCCCGCTCATCCGCGGTCCGCGAACCACGCCCCCGGTGATCGGGATCACGCGACGCAGGCCGAAGGGGCCCTGGCCGGCCTCGAGGGCCGGCGAGACCGTGACCACGAGATCACACAGGTGCTCGAGGCGGGGCGGCTCGAGGGTGACCGGCACGAAGCCGGCCGCAGCGTCGGGAGTCGGGGTGTCCATCGGCACGGATGGTACGCAACGGGGCGCATGGAAGTCACGTAGCGGCGTCAGCCGCCGCGCCGCCGCCCGACGCAGGAAGGTGCACGGCCGCCCTACGCGTCCGAGCCGCCCCCACCATGACCCTCGGCGAACTCCTCGACACCTACTGGCGCCACGCCGCCGAACGCGCCCCCGCGTTCGCCGCCGCGGTCGAGGGCGAGGCGCGGGCGCTGCGCGCCTCGGGCGCACTCGAGCGGGCGGTCCGCGTCGGTGACATGGCGCCGGACATCGTCCTGCCCGACTCGGCCGACGGCCGGGTCCGCCTGTCGGACCTGCTGCGGGCGGGTCCGGTGGTGCTGGCCTTCTACCGGGGTCGCTGGTGCTCGTTCTGCACACTGGAGCTGCGAGCCTGGCAGCGGGTGCTGCCCGAGCTGCGTGCACTCGGCGCACAGCTGGTCGCGGTCTCGCCCCAGGACGAACGCGAGATCGCCCTGATGCGCGAGCGCGACCGCCTCGAGCTGCACATGGTGTCGGATACCGACAATGTGATCGCGCAACGCTTCGGCGTCGCGCACGTGGTCGAGCCGGCCCTGCGCGAGACCTACGCCGCAGCGGGCATGGTCCGCCCCGCGAGCAGCGGGCGCGGCGACTGGAGCCTGCCGCTGCCGGCGGTCTACCTGATCGGCACCGACGGGCGCGTCGCCGGCGCCTGGGTCGATGCGGACTGGCGGCGCCGGGCCGAACCGGCCGACGTGGTCGCACGCGTGGCGGCGCTGCAGCGCCGCTGAAGGGCGAGCTCGCCCGCCGGCTTGGTGCGGCATGGGAGAATCCGAGGTTCCCCGTCGCTCTCCGTCCCTCCGACGGCCCCGCCCCCGATGTCCCTCGCCCACGGCCCGCAGACCCTCGCCATCCCTGGCCCCTCGATCGTCCCGGAGCGCGTGCTCCGCGCGATGCACCGTGCGTCGCCGAACATCTACACCGGCGCGCTCGTCGAGATGACGCGATCGCTGGTGCCCGACCTCAAGCGGGTCGCGCGCACCGAGCAGCAGGTCGCGATGTACATCGGCAACGGTCACACGGCGTGGGAGGCGGCGCTCTCCAACACCCACGCCCGCGGCGATCGCGTGCTGGTGCCGCTGAACGGCGCGTTCGGGCGCGGCTGGGCCGAGATGGCCGAGGGCCTCGGGCTGCAGGTCGAGACGATCGACTTCGGGACCGCCTCGGCGATCGACGCCGCACGGATCGGCCAGCGGCTGCGTGACGACCGCGCGCACGAGATCCGCTCCGTGCTGCTGGTGCATGTCGACACCTCGACCTCGCTGCGCGCGGACCTCGCCGCGGTCCGCCGCGAGATCGATGCAGCGGGTCACCCGGCGCTGCTGCAGGCCGACTGCATCGCCTCGCTCGGCTGCGACCGCATCGAAATGGACGCCTGGGGCGTCGACGTGCTGCTCGCCGGGTCGCAGAAGGGCCTGATGCTGCCGCCCGGCATGGCCTTCGTGTTCTTCAACGAGCGTGCCGACCGCGCCCGCGAGCGCGCCGACTGCGTGACCCGCCACGACGACTGGCGGCCGCGCGCCGACCCGCCCACGCCCTCGCAGCGCTTCAACGGCACCGCGCCCACGCACCACCTGCACGGCCTGCGCGAGTCGCTCGACATGATCGTCCACGAAGAGGGCATCGAGGCGGTCTGGGCGCGGCACGCGACGCTGGCGCGCACCGTCTGGGCGGCGTTCGAGGCGTGGGAACGGCCGGGCGGGGTCCGCCTGAACGTGCGCGATCCGGCGCACCGCAGTCACGCGGTCACGGCACTGACCCTGCCCGGACACGGCACGCGGCTGCGCGAGTGGTGCGAACTGCAGGCGGGCCTCACGCTCGGCATCGGAATCGGCATGGCGCCGCCCGACGATCCGCGGTGGCACGACTTCTTCCGCGTCGGGCACATGGGTCATCTGAGCGCGCACTCGCTGCTCGGCACGCTGGGCTGCATCGGGGCGGGGCTCAAGGCGCTCGGCGTGCCGCACGGCGAAGGCGGGCTCGAGGCCGCGATGGCGGTGATCGCCGCCGGCAGCATCGAGGCGAGCCCGGCGACGACCCGCGGCTGAGCGCCCGCAGGCAGCACACCCCAGCAGGCGCCCGGCAGGCGCCGGGCAGCAAGAAACCGCTCGGCACTGCCGGGCAGCAAAAACCACCCGTCACAGCCGGGCGAAAGAACGCTCAGCTGTGACGGGCAACAAAAAAACGCCCGGCAGTGCCGGGCGTTTGCCTGTCGAAGCCTCGACGGGTCGGTCAGCTCGCGCCGCCCTCGCCGCCTGCGGCCTGCGCCTCGGCTTCGGCCTGCTGTGCGTCCAGCGCGGTCGGCTGGGCGAACAGCGCCTCGGCCGCGGCGAGCGCCTGCTGCTCCTGCGCCTCCGCGTTCTCCTTCTCGCGACGGGCGCGATGGTAGGCCAGGCCCGTGCCCGCCGGGATCAGACGTCCGACGATCACGTTCTCCTTCAGGCCACGCAGATCGTCTTTCTTGCCCATGATCGCCGCCTCGGTCAGCACCCGGGTGGTCTCCTGGAAGGAGGCCGCCGAGATGAACGAGTCGGTGGACAGCGACGCCTTGGTGATGCCCAGCAGGATGTTCTCGTAGGTCGCCGGCAGCTTGCCC
>CAIUGQ010000604.1 GCA_903898725.1 uncultured Burkholderiales bacterium
GACAGTGAGGCCTTGGTGATGCCCAGCAGCAGGTTGATGTAGCTCGCCTCCCGCTTGTCCGCCTCGCGCGCCTTGTCGTTCTCGTCAAGGAGGTCGGAGCGCTCCACCTGCTCGCCCATGATGAACCGGGTGTCGCCCGGATCGCTGATCTGCACACGGCGCAGCATCTGGCGGACGATCACCTCGATGTGCTTGTCGTTGATCTTGACGCCCTGAAGACGGTAGACGTCCTGGACCTCGTCGACGATGTAGCGCGCCAGCGCCTCGATGCCGAGCAGGCGCAGGATGTCGTGCGGGTCGGCCGGGCCGTCGACGATCAGCTCGCCCTTGTTCACCACCTGGCCGTCGTGGACCAGCACGTTCTTGTCCTTCGGGATCAGGAACTCGTTGGGGTTGCCGTCCATGTCGGTGATGACCAGACGCTGCTTGCCCTTCGTGTCCTTGCCGAACGACACCGTGCCGGTGACCTCCGCGAGCATGCCGGCGTCCTTCGGCGCACGCGCCTCGAACAGCTCGGCCACGCGCGGCAGACCGCCGGTGATGTCCCGGTTCTTCTGCGACTCCAGCGGGATCCGTGCGAGCACCTCGCCGCCCGCCACGGTCTGACCGACGCGGACGGTGATCAGCGCGCCCACCGGGAACGAGATCGTGACCGCGTGGTCGGTGCCGGCGATCTTGGCTTCCTGGCCGCTGGCGTCGATCAGCTTGACCTGCGGCCGGGCGATCGCCTTGGCGGACGAACCGCGACGCTTCGCGTCGATGACGACCAGCGTGGACAGGCCGGTGACGTCGTCGATCTGCTTGGCGACGGTCACGCCTTCCTCGACGTTCTCGAAGCGGACGGTACCGGCGTACTCGGTGATGATCGGACGGGTCAGCGCATCCCAGGTGGCCAGGATGGTGCCGGCCCGGACCTGCTTGCCGTCACCGGCCTGCAGGATCGCGCCGTACGGCACCTTGTGACGCTCGCGCTCGCGGCCGTTGTCGTCCTGGATCAGCACTTCGCCGGAGCGGGTGATGACCACGGGCTCGCCCTTGGCGTTGGTCACGTAGCGCATGGTGGCGGTGAAGCGCACCGTGCCGTTCGACTTCGCCTCGATGGAGCTGGCAACCGCCGCGCGCGACGCCGCACCGCCGATGTGGAAGGTCCGCATCGTCAGCTGGGTGCCGGGCTCGCCGATCGACTGGGCGGCGATCACGCCGACCGCCTCGCCGGAGTTCACCAGCACGCCGCGGCCGAGGTCGCGGCCGTAGCACTTGGCGCACAGGCCGTAGCGCGTGTCGCAGGTCAGCGGGGTGCGCACGCGCACCTCGTCGATGCCGCGACGCTCGATGTCGTCGACCATGTCCTCGTCGAGCATCGTGCCCGCCTCGTACAGGGTGACCTGCGACTCGGGGTCGACGACGTCGACGGTCGCCACACGGCCGAGGATCCGGTCGCGCAGCGCCTCGATGACCTCGCCGCCCTCGACCAGCGCCCGCATCGCGACGCCGTTGGTCGTGCCGCAGTCGTCCTCGACGACCACCAGGTCCTGGGTCACGTCGACCAGGCGACGCGTCAGGTAGCCCGAGTTCGCGGTCTTCAGCGCGGTGTCGGCGAGACCTTTCCGGGCGCCGTGCGTCGAGATGAAGTACTGCAGGACGTTCAGACCCTCGCGGAAGTTCGCGGTGATCGGCGTCTCGATGATCGAGCCGTCCGGCTTGGCCATCAGGCCCCGCATGCCCGCCAGCTGGCGGATCTGCGCGGCCGAACCGCGGGCGCCCGAGTCGGCCATCATGTAGATGGCGTTGAACGACTCCTGCGCCACGGTGTTGCCGTGACGGTCGACGACCTGCTCGACCTTGAGCTGGTCCATCATGGCCTTGCCGACTTCGTCGCCGGTCTTCGACCAGATGTCGACCACCTTGTTGTAGCGCTCGCCGTCGGTCACGAGACCCGACACGTACTGCTGCTGGATCTCCTTGACCTCGGCTTCGGCCGCGGCCAGCAGGGTCACCTTCTGGGTCGGCACCGACATGTCGTTGATGGCGATCGAGATGCCGGCGCGCGTGGCGAGCCGGAAGCCGTTCTGCATCAGCTGGTCGGCGAAGATCACCGTGTCACGCAGGCCGCAGCGCCGGAACGACGCGTTGATCAGCCGCGAGATCTCCTTCTTCTTCAGCGCCTTGTTGATGAACTCGAACGGCAGGCCCTTCGGGAGGATCTCGGACAGGATCGCGCGGCCGACCGTGGTCTGGGCGCGGATCAGGCGCGGCGTGCTCTCGCCGGTCTCGCGGTTGCGGTCGTACTCGTGCAGGCGGACCGTGATCTTGGTGCCGAGCTCGACCTCGCGGTTGTCGTAGGCACGCAGCACCTCGGTGACGTTCGAGAAGAGCATGCCTTCGCCCTTCGCGTTCGTCTTCTCGCGCGTCGTGTAGTACAGGCCGAGCACGATGTCCTGCGACGGGACGATCGACGGCTCGCCATTCGACGGGAACAGCACGTTGTTCGACGCGAGCATCAGCGCGCGCGCCTCGAGCTGGGCTTCGAGCGACAGCGGCACGTGGACGGCCATCTGGTCGCCGTCGAAGTCGGCGTTGAAGGCGGCGCAGACCAGCGGGTGCAGCTGGATGGCCTTGCCCTCGATCAGCACCGGCTCGAACGCCTGGATGCCCAGGCGGTGCAGCGTCGGCGCCCGGTTCAGC
>CAIUGQ010000605.1 GCA_903898725.1 uncultured Burkholderiales bacterium
CCGGCCGACCGCGACGCGCGCGCCGAGCTCGAGCGCCTGAGCGCGCCCGATGCACCGGCCGATGCGCGGGCCTGGCTCGAGCTCGTCGGCCTCGACATCGAGCGCGCGTACGGGACGCGCGTCTGGCGCGACGTGCTGCGCCTGCGGGTGACCGTGCGCGGCCACGGGATGGCCGCGCCCGCACCCGGCTTCCTCGCCGACGCGCGGCTCGCCGCCCTGCGGGCGGGCGACGGGCCGCTGCGCTTCGCGCATTCGGACCTGTCCGGCTACTCGGTCTTCGAGGAGGCGCTGTGGTGGGGTGTGCGCGCGGCCGAGGCGCTCACGGGCGGACGCTGAGGCTGCGGCGCAATTCAGGCCGCCATGTCCCGCCGCGACTTCGCCTTCGCCTCGGTGCGCATGCGCAGCTGCTGGCGCTGCCGCACGCGCGCGGCATCCATCAGCATCCGGCCGGCCCAGCGGTAGACGTTGTTCTCCTTGACGGTGCGCCGCATCAGCCGCATCCGCTCGCGCCGCTCGTCGCGATCCATCCGCAGGGCCTGGCGGATCGCGGCCGCCGTCTCCGAGAGGTCGTACGGATTGACCAGCAGCGCCTCGATCAGCTCGCGCGACGCACCCGCGAAGGTCGAGAGGATCAGCACGCCGTCATGATCGTCGCGGGCCGCCACGAACTCCTTGGCCACCAGGTTCATGCCGTCATGCAGGCTGTTCACCAGGCAGAAGTCGGCCGCCCGGTACAGCTCGAACACCTGCGTCGGCTCCTGGTGCTCGCCGATCAGCACGATCGGCTTCCAGCGGTCGGTCCCGTAGGCCGCATTGATCCGTGCGGCAGTCTCCTCGGTCTCCTGCCTGAGCTGCCGGTAGGCGGGCAGCTTGCTGCGCGTGGGCGCGGCCACCTGCAGCAGCGTGACCCGGCCGCGCCACGACGGGTCCTGCTCGAGCAGCTGCTCGACCGCGAGGAAGCGCTCGACGATGCCCTTGGTGAAGTCCCAGCGTTCCACGCCCACGCCGATGCGGACCTCGTCGCCGAGCGCATAGCGCTGCCGCACCGCACGCGCGCAGTCCTCGGCCGAAGGCAGCCCCTCGAGCCAGCGCGGCGGCCACTCGATGGAGATCGGATAGGGCGCGACCCGGCAGACGTGGCCCTGGATGGTCACCGTCATGTGCTCGCGATCGATCTGGCACTCGACGTACCGATCCACCGTCTCGAGGAAGTTCTGGCAGTGATAGCGCGTGTGGAAGCCGAGGATGTCGGCCCGCAGCATGCCGGTCAGCAGTTCCTCCTTCCACGGGCACACGCCGAAGGTCTCGGCGTTCGGCCATGGGATGTGCCAGAACAGCACGACGGTGGCGCCCGGGATGCGCTGGCGGACCATCGCCGGCAGCAGCGCGAAGTGGTAGTCCTGCACGAACACCACCGGGTGATCGGTGCGGGCCTCCTTGAGCACGACGTCGGCGAACTTGCGGTTGACCGCCTGGTACTGGCGCCAGTCGCCCTCGCGGAACGAGGGTCGCACGTAGGCAAGGTGGCACAGCGGCCAGAGGCCCTCGTTCGAGAAGCCGAAGTAGAAGCCGTTCTCCTCCTCCTCGTCGAGCCAGACTCGGCGCAGCGTGTAGGCGGGATCGGAGGGCGGCACGCTGACGCGGTCGTGCAGGTCCACCACGTCGCGGTCGGCGCTGCCCGAGCCGTGCGCGACCCACACGCCCGAGCAGGCGCGGATGATCGGCTCGAGCGCGGTGACCATGCCGCTGGCCGGCACCTGGACCACCGGCTTGCCGTCGGGCCCGCGGTTGTGGATGTACGGCTCGCGGTTGGAGACGACGATCATCTGCGGGGAGTCGAGGCTCTGGCGCACGACGTGCGCGAGCGCGTTCGGCGTCCAGTTCTCGCGGTAGTCGATCTCGAGCCGCTGGTCGTGCTCGAGATCGCGCAGCACCTGGCGGACCTGCGACAGGATCGGCGCGCTCGAATGACCCTCGGCGTCGTCGAGGAACCGGCGGCTGCGGATGTCGCGCACCAGCAGCGTGCCCCAGCGGCGCAGCAGCAGCCAGGCCGCGAACACCGACAGCAGCGCCAGCACCACCGCCGACATCACGCCGAACGCGATCAGGTAGTCGCGCGCCTTGGTGTAGCGGCGGTCGATGAAGGACATGTCGTGCACCAGCAGCACCACCGCGGGCTGACCGTCGGCGGCCTGCAGGTCGTAGCGCGCGACGTGCACCGTGCCCTGCGGCGTGCGCAGCACCCGGCTGGCGGGCTCGCTCGCGGCCGTGCCCGTCGCGCAGGACACCTGCGGCGGGGTCCGGTCGGTCTGGTAGAGCGTCTGGCCGTCGGGCCGGCAGGCCAGCACCGCGAGCAGCCGCTCGTCCTCGGTGACCTTCGACAGGAAACGCCTGAGCCTGGGCAGTTCGGAGCGGTCGAGCAGCGTGGGCAGCGTCTCGCCCATCGTGTTCATCACCACCTTCGCGCGCATCTCGACGTCGGTGCGGAACCATTCGGTCAGCATCCGCTCGACATACGGCACCGCGATCCAGGCGCCGACCGACAGGGTCACCAGCACGGGGAGCGCAAAACGCCAGAACAGGGTCCTCAGCACATCAGGCTCCCGGCAAGCGGTCAGGGAAGCAGGATACCCGCAACGCCTTGCCTTCCTCGAAAAACGGGACGGGCCAGGCCGAGGCAAGCGCCGTGCCCGTGCCCCTTCGTAGGACAATGGCCGCCGGGCCGCGCGGTGTGCCGCCCGCCCCACCCTCCAGGAGCCTCCGCGATGCAGTACCGCAAGCTCGGCCGCAGCGGCGTCTCGGTGTCGACGCTGTGCCTCGGCACCATGATGTTCGGCGACCGCACCACCGAGTCGGACGCCGTCGAGATCGTCGCCGCGTGCCGTGACGCCGGCGTGAACTTCATCGACACCGCCGATGTCTACTCGCTCGGCGAATCCGAGCGGATCACCGGCCGTGCCATCGCCTCGGCGCGGCACCACTGGGTGCTGGCGACCAAGGTCGGCAACGCGATGAGCGACGACCGCAATGCCCGCGGCCTGTCGCGGCGCTGGCTGGCCCGCGCGATCGACGACTCGCTGCTGCGGCTCGGCACCGATCACGTCGACATCTGGTACCTGCACCGCGAGGACCCGAACACGCCGCTCGACGAGACCATCGCCGGCGTCGCCGACGCGATCCGCGCCGGCAAGGTCCGATATCTCGGGGTCTCCAACCACCGCGCGTGGCGGATCGCCGAGATCGTCGCGCTGTGCCGCGAGGCCGGCATCCCGGCGCCCGCGGTCTGCCAGCCGTACTACAACGCCTTCAACCGGATGCCCGAGGTCGAGACGCTGCCCGCCTGCGGCCGCTACGGCATCGGCGTGGCGCCCTACTCGCCGATCGCCCGCGGCGTGCTCGCCGGCAAGTACCTGCCGGGCGAGGCGCCGCCGGCGGACTCGCGCGCGGCCCGCGGCGATCGCCGCATCATGCAGACCGAATGGCGCGAGGAGTCGCTGGTGCTCGCGCAGCGCATCGCCGAGCACGCGCGCGCACGCGGCGCCACTCCGTCGCAGTTCGCGGTGGCCTGGGTGCTGAACAACGCCTTCGTGAGCTCGGCGATCGTCGGCCCGCGCACGCTCGGGCAGATGCGCCAATACCTCGACGGCACGGGCTTCGCGTTCACCGCCGAGGACGAGGCGCTGATCGACGGCATGGTCTCGCCGGGGCATCCGTCCACGCCGGGCTACAACGACCCCGCCTACCCGCTCGAGGGGCGGGTGTCCCTCGCCGGCTGAGCGCGGTCGCGATGGATGCGCGCACCGGCTGGGTCGCGGCGATGTCGCTCGCCCAGCTGGTGTCGTGGGGCAGCCTGTACTACACCTTCTCGCTGCTGATGCCGGCGCTCGAGGCCGATCTCGGGCTCGGCCGGGTGGAGGTCAGCGGCGCGTTCAGTGCCGCGCTGCTCGCCGGGGGCGTGGCCGGCGTGCAGGTCGGCCGCTGGATCGATGCGGGGCACGGCCGGGCGGTGATGTCGGCGGGATCGATGCTCGCGGGCGTGATGCTGCTGGGGCTCGCCCGCGTCGAAGGGGTCGTGGGCCTGTACGCGGTGTGGATCGTCCTCGGCGCGGCGACGGCCGCGGTGCTCTACGAACCCGCCTTCGCCATCCTGATCCGGCGCTGGCCCGACGACTACCGCCGCTCCCTGATCGCGATGACCTTCCTCGGGGGACTCGCCTCCACCGTCTTCATCCCGCTGACCGCATGGCTGATCGAGGCCCTGGGCTGGCGCCGGACCTGCGAGGTGCTGGCCGGGCTGCACCTGCTGCTGTGCCTGCCGATCCACTGGTCGATGCTGGCCGGCGAGCCGCCCGGCCGCCCGCGGGCGGCCGCGGGTGCCGAGGGTGATGCACCGACGCTGCGGGCGCTCGCCACCTCGCCCGCGTTCCTGCTGATCACCGCCTTCCTCGTCGGCTTCATGGCCTTCACGTCCGCGCTGTCCGCCCACATGGTGCCGCTGATGCGCGAACAGGGCGTGCCCGCGGCCTGGGCGGTCGCCATCCCGGCGAGCATCGGCGCGATGCAGGTGCTCGGCCGGGTGGTGCTGTTCGTGTTCGAGGGCCGCATCGACCCGCGCCGCTTCGACCGGGCGATCCCGCTGATGCTGCCGGCGGCGATCGCGCTGCTGCTGGCGGGCGGCGGCAGCGTCGTCGCCGCACTTGCGTTCGCCGCCTGCTACGGCATCGGCAACGGGCTGATCACCATCGTCAAGGCGACCTCGATCGCGCAGTACGTGAGCCGGGACCGGGTCGCGGCGCTGAGCGGCATGCAGCAGCCGGCCGCGGCACTCGCCCGCGCCGCGGGACCGATCCTGCTCGCCTCGCTGTGGAGCCTCACCGGCGACTACGGGCTCGGCCTGTGGGTACTGCTGGGCACGGGGGTCGTGTCGGCGGCGCTGCTGCGCCTCGCGCAGGCGCGGGCGCTGCCGCAGGCCTGAGGCGCAGCCGCCCGGGGCGACGCCCCGCCCCCCGGCGGGCCGTTGCGCGGTCCGGCGGCCCGCCATGGGACAATGCCGGGTTGTCCACGTGCCCGGACCCCGCGTCCCCGACCGACCCGTGACCGCATCGATCCTCCTGCTCGCCCTGCTGCTGCTCGTGGCCGTCCTCGTCGGCGCCTACGTGCTGTGGCCGCTGCTGCGCCGTCCTGCTCCGGCTGCGGCCGCGACCGATGCGGCCGCGGTGTCCCGCGCGGTGCTGCGCGAGCGCCGCCGCGAACTGGAGACGGCGCTCGCCCATCTGCCCGCTGATGCCCCCGAGCGCCGGGTCGCGCTGGCCGAGTTCGCCGCGCAGGCCGACGACGAGCTCGCCGCGGCGCCGGCGCCGGAGGTGCTCGCCGCCGCGCCGCG
>CAIUGQ010000606.1 GCA_903898725.1 uncultured Burkholderiales bacterium
CCACAAGGTCGCGACGGTCCCCGGCTTCGCGTTCGGGCTGACGGACACCGCGTCGGCGAACTACCAGCGGCTGTCGTACGGCGCGCTGGATGCGGCGACCGTCGCGGAGGGCGTGCAGCGCTTCGTGGCGGCGGTTCGGGAGTGGTACCAGGCCTGAGGCCTGAAGGGCCTGGGGGCCCTCAGGCGAAGCGCCCGATCGAACCGATGCACGTCCGCCGCCTCGCCCCCGACGACGCACCCGCCTACCGGGCGCTGATGCTCGACGCCTACCGCGACCACCCCGATGCGTTCACCACGTCGGCCGAGGAGCGGGCCGCGCAGCCGACCGACTGGTGGGCATGGCGACTCGCGCCGGGCGATGCGGTCGCACAGCGCGTGTTCGGCGCGTTCGACGGCGAGGCGCTGCTCGGCGCGGCGGGCTGGTCGCGCGGCGATCGGGCGAAGGCCGCGCACCGGACCGAGCTGTTCGGCATGGCGGTGGTGGCCGCGGCGCGCGGGCGCGGCGCGGGCCGTGCGCTGGTCGAGGCCGTGCTGGCCGATGCGCGGGCCGCCGGCGCCCTCACCATGACGCTGACCGTCACCGACGGCAACGGCACGGCCGAGCGGCTGTATGCGCGCTGCGGCTTCGTGCGGATCGGGCTCGAGCCGATGGCGGTCCGCGTGGGCGATGGGTTCGTCGCCAAGGCGACGATGTGGCGCAGGCTCGACGCGGCGGCGCCCGAAGCGGCGGCACCCGAAGCGGCGCAGACGGGGGCTGCGGGCGCTGCAGGCGCGGCGGGCGGTTCGCGCACGCGGCAGCGCTAGACTCGCGGGCATCCCATTCCGACCGGAGCCCCGCCATGCCCCGCATCGTCGACGTCGAGATCCTGCAGGTCGACCTGCCCCCGAAGGTGCCGCGCTCCGACGCGATCCAGTCCTTCGTCACGCAGGAGACGCCGATCGTGCGGCTCACGACCGACGACGGCGCGCAGGGCACCGGCTACAGCTACACCATCGGCACCGGCGGCTCGTCGGTGGTCGCGCTGCTGGCCGACCACCTCGCGCCGCGCCTGCTCGGGCGCGACGCCGACGACATCGAGGCGATCTGGAAGGACCTGTTCTTCCACACGCATGCGACCGCGGTGGGCGCCATCACCGCGCTCGCGCTCGCCGCGATCGACACCGCGCTCTGGGACCTGCGCGGCCGTCGGCTCGGCTTGCCGCTCTGGAAGCTCGCCGGCGGCGCGCAGGCGCGCGTGCCGGTCTACAGCACCGAGGGCGGCTGGCTGCAGCTCGACACCGACACGCTGGTGCGCGAGTCGGTGGCGGCGAAGGCGGCGGGCTTTCGCGGCGTGAAGATCAAGGTCGGCAAGCCGCATGTCTCCGAGGACGTGGCGCGGCTGCGCGCGGTGCGCGAGGCGGTCGGCGATGGCTTCGAGATCATGACCGACGCGAACCAGGGCTTCGACGTGGCCGAGGCCATCCGCCGCGCGCGCCACTTCGAGCCGCTGGACCTCGCCTGGTTCGAGGAGCCGCTGCCGGCCGAGGACCTCGGCGGGCACGTGCGGCTGGCCGCGTCGACCTCGATCCCGATCGCGGTCGGCGAGTCGATGTATTCGCTGCAGCACTTCCGCGAGTACCTGCAGCGCGAGGCCTGCTCGATCGTGCAGGTCGACGTCGCGCGCATCGGCGGCATCACGCCCTGGCTCAAGGTGGCGCACCTGGCCGAGAGCTTCAACGTGCCGGTGTGCCCGCACTTCCTGATGGAGCTGCACGTGTCGCTGACCGCGTCGGCGCCGGCGGCGAAGTGGGTCGAGTACATCCCGCAGCTCGATGACGTGACCACCTCGCGGATCCGCATCGAGGACGGGTATGCGCGGCCGCCGGACACGCCGGGCAACGGCATCGACTGGGACTGGTCGGTGATCGACGCGCGGACGGTCGCGCGGCGGCGGGTGGCGGCGAAGGGCGCCTGAGCGACTGGGGGCGCGGTGACCGCGCCCGGTCAGCGCCTGGTCAGCCCCTGCTCAGCGCCCGCAGTCCTCGCCCACCGCGGTCCGCAGCCGCTCGGTCCGCTCGGGCGTCGACGGATGGGTCGACAGCCAGTCGCTGCCGCCCCGGTCGCCGTGCCGGCGGCCGAGTTCAAGCAGCAGGTCGGCCATCGGCCCGGTCGGTCGGCCGGCGCGCGCCATCATCGCGATCGCGAAGCAGTCGGCCTGCGACTCGTGGCCGCGCCGGTAGGCGAGCCCCGCGACCGCCGACGCGGCCGTCGTGGTCAGCGTCGACAGGTCGCCGAGCGCGAGCGCCAGGCCCACGTTCATCACCGCCTGCTCGACCACCATCCGGGTGCCGTGCCGGTCCATCACATGGCCGATCTCGTGGGCGAGCACGCCGAGCAGCGCGTCGTCGGGCAGCTTCAGCGCGGCCGCGAGCTCGACCAGCTCGTCGGTGAGGACCACCGCGCCGCCGGGCAGCGCGAACGCGTTCGGACCGGCGCCGCGCCGCAGGTGCAGCTCGAGTCGCGGCACGTAGCCGGCATCGTGCCCCGCCCTGGCCGGCATCGCGGCGCGAAGCGTGTCGAAGGCGGCGCGCAGCGCGTCCTGGCGCTCGACGGGCAGACGGCTCGGGGTCAGCCATCGGCCCTTCAGCACCTCCTCCGAGATCGAGAGCTCCCACTCGAGCGGCACGTGCCGCGCGACCCGTTCGCTGACCCACGGCACGGCGAACCGGTGCAGCACGAGCACGACCGCCACGCACAGCGCGGCCACGCCGAGCAGCACGGACCAGCGGGTCTGCATCAGCGCGGCGAGCCCGGGTCGCAGGCCCGCGGCATCGCAGGCCCGCTGCCAGGCGTCCGGCCGGTCGACCTGCAGGCTGCCGAGGCCGCGCACGCCGACGGTCAGCCGGGCCGGCCCGCCGCGAGCGCTCCAGCGCGGCGGCCAGTCGACCTCGCGCCCGGGTACCGTCCGCGTCGGCTCGCCGGGCACGTCGATCCGCAGCTCGGGCCCGTCCGGTGCGCGAGCGACACGGACCGTCACCGGACGCGGCCGGGTGCCGAGTCCGTCGAACCAGAGCGCTTCGATCGCGTCGTCGCCCGGGCCGCTCATCGGGGTCAGCCGATCAGGTCGAGGCCCGCCGCGTCGGCGAGCATGTCCCCGACGCCGCCGGTCTGTGCCTGCAGCCGGCCGGTGACCGTGTCCAGCCCGCCGCGCACGTGCAGCCGGACCGACTCGACCTTCATCCGGTATTCACGGACGCGCGCGAACGGCCGCCACAGCCCCAGCGTGATCAGCGTGAGGACCACGTTCACGGTGCGCAGCCACGTGAAGCCGGCCGCCGACAGCGTGCACTGCGTCCGGACGATCCGGCCCAGCCCCGCACCGTTCCAGACCAGCGCGAAGAGGCGCGCCTCGCGCCAGGCGTACAGGGGCACGGCGACGAGGGCGAGGCAGATCGGCGTCAGGATGACGACCGCGAGCGACGCCCAACGCGCCGAATCCCTGAGGTCGTCGATCGGCCCCAAGAGCGCACCGAGGTCGCCGACCGCCCCGCCGAGCAGCAGGAAGGCCCCCAGCCCGAACGCGCCGACGAGCCCGATCCAGACACCGCCCGCGATCAGGGAGATCCGCAGGAAGGCGCGGAACGTCGGCTTGAAGCGCCCGGACTCGTCGCCCAGTCCGCCGCGTTCGAACAGCAGCCGCTGGTAGCCGTAGCCGAGCCGCACGAACAGCAGGGCGCTGGCGAGCAGCGCCGCCAGCGTCGCCAGCGGCAGCACCATCGCGGCCAGGCCGACCCGCGCGACCCGCGCGGCGCGATCCGCGTCGTCGCCCGTCCCCAGCGCGATGCCCGCCGCGATGACCGCCGCCCAGACCGCGGCGATCAGCGCCACCGGCCAGCTCGCCCGATAGACCTCGCCGACGCTCGCCGAGAAGTGGAGCTGCAGGCCGCGCCAGCGGGTCGACGCCATCCGGAAGCGCATCGCGGCCCGCCAGATCAGCGGCGCGAACACCGCGGCCAGGCCGAGCATCGTGAACGCGACCGCCTCCTGCCCGGTGTTCGACGCGATCTCGTAGGCGATGTAGAGACCGGCGAAGACGAGGAAGCCGAACACCATCCGGCGCATCGGCGCGGCGAACTCCAGCGGGCTGCCGGCGACCTCGGTGTGATCGAAGAACCAGCGTGCGGTGCGCCGCCGCGCCCACGGCGTGTAGAGGCCCAGGGTCAGCACCATGAGCACGAGGTTGACGAACCAGACGCGGAAGTAGCCGGCGCCGGTGCCGGAGAATCGGACCGCGTGGACCTCGATGTCGTCGGCGCCGTTCGACGGCCCGCCCGGGGCGACGGGTGCGGCGGGCGGAACGGAGGCGGTGGAGGTCGCAGTCGGTGTGACGGCAAGGTCCGGGGCTGCGGCCGGAACGGTCGACATGGCGGGTCCTGAGTCGGGGCTGTCGGCGACCCTAAGTCTCGCGCGGCGTCATCCCGACCCCGGTCGGCGCGACGGTCGCCACCCGCCGATCGGCGGTGTGTACCCCGGGCGGCGCGCGCCGCAGAGGGCCGCGCCCCAACAGGGCTGAGCGCCCGCTCGCCGCTCAGCCGCGCCCCCAGCGCGGCTCGCGCTTCTCCAGGAACGCCGCCACCCCTTCGCGCGCATCCGGATGGTCGAAGTTCGCGCGCACCTGTTCGTCCTCGACCGCGATGCCGGCGTCGGTGACCGTCGACCCGGCGACGGCCACGCACGCGCGGATCGCGGCGATCGCCGAGGGCGCGTGGCGGGTGACCTCGCGGCCGAAGGCGAGCGCCTGCGCCAGCAGCGGCGCGTCGGGCGTCGCCACGCGATTGAGCAGCCCCATCGCGAGGGCCTCGTCGACCGCCACGGCCCGCCCGGTGAGCATCATCTCGAGTGCCCGGCCGGGGCCGACCAGCGCCGGCAGGAACTGCGTGCCCGCGTAGGCCGGCAGCAGCCCGAGCTTGACCTCGGGCAGCGAGACCTTCACATGCGGCGCCGCGATCCGCAGCGTGCACGCCATCGCGAGCTCGAGCCCGCCGCCGTACGCGAGCCCGTTGACGGCGGCGACCGACACCAGCGGCGAGCGCGACAGCCGCACGAGCAGGTCGCGCGCCATCGAGGTCTTGGCCATCCGCGCCGCCATGTCGAGGCCCTGCAGCTCGCCGAGGTCGGTGCCGGCGCAGAACGCCCGCTCGCCGCGTCCGGTGACCACGAGCAGCCGCGCGCCGCCCGCCTCGAGCGCGTCGAGCGTCGCGGCCAGCCCGAGCAGCACCGGCTTGGTCAGCGCATTGAGCTTGGCGGGCCGCTCGATCGTGAAGATCGCGCCTTCGGCGATCGGCTCGACGGTGTAGTCGGGGGCGCTTGCGGTCATCGGTGCCTCGGGGGTGTCGTCCTCGTGGCGGCAAGCGTATCACCCGACCCGCGGCGCGCCGGGCAGCGTCGGCGAGCCCGCCGCGGGCGCCATCACGCGTCCGATGCCCCGCTCGTGGAATGCGCGGGGGCACGGCGGGGCTACCATCCGGGGCTGGACCGAACCCACCGAGAGACCCGCCATGACCGACAAGAAAGCCCCGGCCGACCTGCGCAGCGCCCGCTGGTTCGCGCCGGACGACCTGCGTTCGATGGGCCACCGCTCGCGCTTCATGCAGATGGGCTACGGTCCCGCCGACTGGGCCGGCAAGCCGGTGATCGCGATCGTCAACACCTGGTCCGACATCAACCAGTGCCACACGCACTTCAAGCAGCGTGTGGAGGACGTCAAGCGCGGCGTGCTGCAGGCCGGCGGCTTCCCGCTCGAGCTGCCCGCGATCAGCCTGTCCGAGCCGATCGTCAAGCCGACGACCATGCTCTACCGCAACTTCCTGGCGATGGAGACCGAGGAGCTGCTGCGCAGCCACCCGGTCGACGGCGCGGTGCTGATGGGCGGCTGCGACAAGACCACCCCCGGCCTGCTGATGGGCGCGTTCTCGATGGGCCTGCCCTGCATCTACCTGCCGGCCGGCCCGATGCTGCGCGGCAACTGGAAGGGCAAGATCCTGGGCTCGGGGTCCGACGGCTGGAAGTACTGGGACGAGCGGCGTGCCGGCAACATCGACACCAAGGCCTGGCTCGAGGTCGAGGCTGGCATCGCGCGCAGCCACGGCACCTGCATGACGATGGGCACGGCGGCGACGATGATGGGCATCACCGAGGCGATCGGCCTGACGCTGCCGGGCGCGGCCGCGATCCCGGCGGCGGATGCGAACCACGTGCGCATGAGCGCCGAGTGCGGCCGCCGCATCGTCGACATGGTCCGCGAGGACCTGACGCCGGCGAAGCTGCTGTCGCGGGACAACTTCCTCAACGGCATCGCGGCCGCGATGGCGATGGGCTGCTCCACCAACGCGATCATCCACGTCGTCGCCATGTCGCGGCGCGCCGGGCATCCGGTGACGCTGGACGATTTCGACGAGGCCAGCCGCCGCATCCCGGTGATCGCCAACATCCGGCCCTCGGGCGACACCTACCTGATGGAGGACTTCTTCTACGCGGGCGGCATGCCGGCGCTGTTGAAGCGCATCGAGGGCAGCCTCGCGCTTGGGGCCCGCACCGTCAACGGCCGCACGATCGGCGAGAACGTCGCCGACGCCGAGGTCTACAACGACGACGTGATCCGCGCGATCGACAACCCGATCTACGCCGAAGGCGCGCTCGCCGTGCTGCGCGGCAACCTCGCGCCCGACGGCGTGGTGATCAAGCCGAGCGCCTGCCTGCCGCACCTGCTCAAGCACACCGGCCGCGCGATCGTCTTCGACGACTATGCGTCGATGAAGAAGGCGGTCGACGATCCGGACCTCGACTGCACCGCCGACGACATCCTGGTGCTGCGCAACGCCGGTCCGCTCGGCGGCCCGGGCATGCCCGAGTGGGGGATGCTGCCGATCCCGACCAAACTGGTGAAGCAGGGCGTGCGCGACATGCTGCGGCTGTCGGACGCGCGCATGAGCGGCACCAGCTACGGCGCGTGCATGCTGCACTGCGCGCCCGAGGCCTACATCGGCGGGCCGCTCGCGCTGGTGAAGACCGGCGACCTGATCTCGGTCGACGTGCCCGCGCGCACCATCCACCTCGAGGTGAGCGACGCCGAGATGGCCACCCGCAAGGCGGCGTGGACGCCCCCCGCGAAGCGCTACGAGCGCGGCTACGGCTGGATCTTCAGCCAGCACATCCTGCAGGCCGACCAGGGCTGCGACTTCGACTTCCTCGAGACCACCTTCGGCGCCCCGGTGGCCGAACCCGACATCTTCTGAGGCGCGCGACGATGAATCCCGAGACAAAACGCAAGCTGATGGGCGTGAGCACGGCGACGCTGTGCACCGCCCTCTTCAAGCGCGGCCTGCGCAACCAGTTCATCCAGGACGTGCGGCCGCTCAACGCCGGGCTGCCGAACATGGTCGGCCCCGCCTTCACGATGCGCTACATCCCGGCCCGCGAGGACCTGAACCCGATCACGGTCTTCCAGGACCGCGCGCATCCGCAGAGGAAGGCCGTCGAGACCTGCCCCGAGGGCGCGGTGTTCGTGATGGACAGCCGCAAGGACCCGCGTGCGGCCTCCGCCGGCTCGATCCTGGTGTCGCGGCTGATGAAGCGCGGCGTGGCCGGCGTGGTCACCGACGGCGGCTTCCGCGACTCGCCCGAGATCGCCCGCCTGCCCTTCCCCGCGTACCACAACCGGCCATCGGCACCGACCAACCTGACGCTGCACCAGGCGCTCGACATCGACGTGCCGATCGGCTGCGGCGACGTCGCGGTGTGGCCGGGCGACATCGTGGTGGGCGATGCCGAGGGCGTGATCGTGATCCCCGCGGCGATCGCCGACGAGGTGGCCACCGAGGCGGTCGAGATGACCGCGTTCGAGGACTTCGTCAGCGAGAAGGTCATGGAAGGCCGCTCGATCCTCGGCCTGTACCCGCCGACCGAAGAATCGAGCCGGACCGAATTCGCCGCCTGGCGCGCCGGGAACGGACGCTGAGGCGCGCGCGCCGGCCGGCCGGCGCCTACCATGGTGATGATGCAGACGGTCGGCGGCCCCGCACGCCGACCCGCATCGACCCGGAGGAGACCATGAGCCCCATCCCGAACCGCACGCGTCGACGTCTCGCCCGGCTGGTGCCGGCCTGCGCCGCCCTCGCCCTCGCCGCCACGGCCGGTCCGCTCGCCGCGCAGCCCGCCGACGACTGGCCGACCCGCCCGGTGAAGCTGATCGTCAGCTACGGCGCCGGCAACGTCGCCGACGTGCTGGCGCGCATCGTCGCGCAGAAGCTCTCCGAGCAGATCCGCCAGCCGGTGGTCGTCGAGAACCGGCCCGGCCAGGGCGGCAGCCTGGGCGCGCAGGTCGCGGTCAAGGCGCCGGCCGACGGCTACACGCTGCTGTTCTCGGCGATGGCCGCGATCGCGATCAACCCGCACGTCTATGCACGCGTCGGCTACGACCCGATCGCCGACCTGGTGCCGATCACCGCGATCGCCCAGACCGGCAGCGGCATCATGTACGTCACGCCCGAGCTCAAGGCGAACACGCTCGCCGAGCTGATCGCGGCGAGCCGTGCGGCCCCCGGGACGATGAACTACGGCACCGCCGGCAGCGGCACCGTGCCGCACCTGAACATGGAGCTGCTCAAGGGCATGAGCGGGCTCGACGCGACCCACATCCCGTACAAGGCCGCCTCGGCAGTGCTGACCGACGTGGTCGGCGGCCGCATCCAGATGGCGCAGGAGTCGTCGGCGGTGGTGCTGCCGCAGGTGAAGGCGGGCAAGGTCCGTGCGATCGCGATCGTGGGCACCGAACGCATGCCCGAGCTCAAGGACGTGCCGGCGATCACCGAGACCGTGCCCGGCTACGACCCCGTGCGTCCCTGGATGGGCGTGTTCGCGCCTGCCGGGATCGCGCCGGCGCGGGTCGCGAGGATCCACGCCGCGGTGTCCGCGGCGATCGGCACGCCCGACGTCCGCGACCGCATCGCGGCCGCCGACCTGCACCTGCTCGACCTCGGCCCGGCGGAGTTCGCGCGCACGGTGAAGCGCGACCTGGACCGGTACGGCGGCATGGTCAGGACGCTGAAGCTCCAGGCGGACTGAGGCGCCCATGGACACCCTGCGGGTGCGTCGTCTCGAGGGCAACCCGATCGTGCGTCCGCACATGGACGCCCGAATGGGCGGCAACGTGCAGGGCCCGTCGCTGATCCGCGTGCCCGACTGGCTGCCCTCGCCGCTCGGTCGCTACTACCTCTACTTCGCCGACCACAAGGGCGCGTACATCCGGCTGGCGGTCGCCGACGCGCTCGAAGGCCCGTGGCGCATCCACGGGCCCGGCACGCTGCAGCTCGCCGATTCGGGGTTCCCCACGACCCCGATCGACCCGCCGCCGGGCACCACGGCCGAGTCGCTCGCGGGCACGCGCCCCGGCCTCGCGCCAGCCGGCACGCCGGGCATCCCCGACCTGCTCGCCGATGCGACCTGGCCCCACATCGCGTCGCCGGACGTCCACGTCGATCACGACGCGCGCCGCATCGTGATGTACTTCCACGGGCTCGAGGCCTTCGCGCAGCAGCGCACCCGCGTGGCGCTGTCGGCCGACGGCCTCCGGTTCGAGCAGCGGGGCGGCACGCTCGGCCCGTCCTACTTCAGGGTCTTCCGCCACGACGGCGTCGTCTACGCGCTCGCGATGCCCGGGATCCTCTATCGCTCGCGCGACGGCCTGGGCGACTTCGAGCGCGGCCCCGACCTGTTCGACGAGCCGTTGCAGCGGCATGCGGCGCTGCGCGTCCGGGGCGACGGCCTCGAGGTGTTCTGGACCCGCGTCGGCGACGCGCCGGAGCACATCCTGGTGTCGCGCGTCGCACTCGCCGGCCCCTGGACCGGCTGGAAGGCCGGCCCCGCCGAGTCGCTGCTGCGCCCCGAGCACGACTGGGAAGGTGCCGGGCTGCCACACACGCCCTCGTACCGAGGCGCGATCGGACACGACGTGAACCAGCTTCGCGACCCGGCCCTCTTCGAGGAGGACGGTCGGACCTTCCTGCTCTACGCGGTGAAGGGCGAAGGCGGCATCGCGATCGCCGAGCTGCTCGGGCTCAGCCGGCCTTGATCCCGCGACGGCGCAGCAGCGCGGCGTAGCGGGCACGCTCGACCGAGATCAGCTCGGCGAACCGGGCCGGCGAGCTCGACTGCGGCGCCCCGCCCAGCGCCACGAAGCGGTCCGCCACGTCGGGGCGCGCGAGCGCGTCGCGCACGCTGTCGGCGATCCGCTCGACACGCGCCGGCGCGATGCCCTGCGGGGCGAGGACGCCGATCCAGTTGCCCATGTCGAAGCCGGGCACGACCGTCTCGGCGAGCGTCGGCACGTCGGGGAGCATCGGCACGCGCACCGGCCCCGATACCGCGAGCGGCCGCAGCCAGCCTTGCCGCAGCCCTTCCTCCGCCTCGATCAGCATCAGGAAGGCCACGTCGATCCGCCCCGCACGAAGCTCGACCAGCAGCGGGCCACCGCCCCGCAGCGGCACGTGACGGATGTCGGTGCGCGTGGCCTGCTTGAAGATCTCGGCCGCGACGTGCCGCGGATGACCCGGACCGGAACTGCCATAGCTCAGCACCCCGGGCCGCGCCCGGGCCTCGGTGACCAGCTCCGTGACCGAACGCGCGCGGACCGACTCGGTGACCACCAGCACCATCGGCAGGTCGGCCACCATCGAGACCGGAACCAGCTCCCGGGACGGGTCGTGCCCGGCCATGCCCAGCAAGGTCGGTGCGATCGCCAGCGCGCCGAGACTGCCCATCAGCAGCACGTGTCCGTCGGGCGGTGCGTGGGCGACGTACTCGGCACCCACCGTGCCCGAGGTACCGGCCCGGTTCTCGACGAGCACCGGCTGCTCCCAGGCCTGGGACAGTGCCGGTGCGACGATGCGCGCGCCGATGTCGGTCGCCCCCTGCGCGGGGTAGGGCACGACGAGGGTCACCGGCCGCGACGGGAAGCGATCCGCCGCGTGTTCGCCCCGCGCCGTGCCCGCGCCAAGGCCGACCACCGATGCGAGCCCCAGCGCCGCGGTGAGCAGCCGGCGACGAACGCCGGTGTGCTGGCTCACTGGGGCTTGATGCCCGCGGTACGGATCACCTTCGTCCAGCGCTCCTTCTCGGCGCGCACGAAGTCGGTGTAGTGGCGGCTGCCCTGCTCGGGGATCACGAAGCCGTTGCCCTCCATGCGCTGACGGATGGCGGGCGAGGCCATCGCCTCCTTCATCGCCGCCTCGAGCTTCGCGACGATCGGCGCAGGCGTGCCCTTGGGCAGCGACAGGCCCGACCACGACAGCGCCTCGAAGCCCGGATAGCCGGACTCGGCCAGCGTCGGCACGTCGGGATACAGCGGGTTGCGCTGCAGGCTGGTGACCGCGAGCGGCCGCAGCTTGCCCGCCTTCACGTGGGGCAGCGCGACGTCCTGGTTGATGAACATCATCGGGATCTCGTTGCCGAGGATCGCGCTCATCATCGGACCGCCACCGCGGTAGGGGATGCCGACCATCGCGAGCGGCTGGCAGGCACCGGCCTTGCCGCCGGCGGCCGCGCAGGCGGTCTGCTTGAAGAGCTCCATCGCCATGTGGCCGGAGGCCGCATGGGTGAAGCCGTAGTCGAGCTTGCCCGGATTCGCGCGGGCATGGGTCACCAGCTCGGCCACCGTCCGGAAGGGCGTCTGCGGGTTCACCACCAGCAGATTCGGCCCGGAGTGGACCTGCGAGACGTGGATGAAGTCGGTGTTGGAGTCGTACTTCAGGTTCGGATCGAGGCCGTGCGCGACCGCGCTCTGGCCGACACCGGTCTGCACCAGCGTATAGCCGTCGGCGGGCGCGCGGGCCCCGCGTTCGGTGCCGATCACGCCGCCCGCACCGCCGACGTTCTCGACGACGACCGGCTGCTTGAGGATCTTCGACAGCTCCTCGGCGATCATCCGGCCCATCACGTCGCTGGTGCCGCCCGGCGGGAACGGGACGATCAGCTTCACCGGGCGGGTCGGCCAGTCGGTCTGCGCCGACGCATGCAGCGGCAGCAGGGTGCCGACGGTGCCGAGCGTGGTCAGGACGGCCGTCAGCGCCGCAGTGGCGAATGTTCTTCGTTTCATGGGGGTCTCCTTCCCTCGAATCATGCGCCCGGTCGGGGTGTCGCTTCGGACCGGGTCGTCGGCCACAGCCGGGGTCGTGCCGCCATCGCCGCGAGGGATTCTCGCTCGAAGCCGGCCGTTCGGCGGTACGCCGACGTGACCGCGTCGATCGTCTCGCCCGACAGGATGGGTTCGCCGTCGGCCGGCGCACCGGCCGCGAGGCGCTCGTCGGCGAGCTGCAGCAGCTTCTCGGGGCCCCGGGCGCGGTTGGCCAGCACCACCGCGTTGGCCGTCTCGAGCCGCCGTGCCTGGAAGGCCGCGAAGGCAGCGGGCAGGTCGCGCGGGCGGGCAGCCACGCATTCGGCGACGGCCTCCGCGTCGAGCAGCGCCTGCGACGAGCCGTTCGCGCCGATCGGGTACATCGGATGCGCGGCGTCGCCGATCAGCGCGACGCGCCCGTCGACCCAGGTGTCGATCGGATCGCGGTCCACCATCGGGTAGGACAGGCACACCTCCGCGTGGCGGACCAGCGCGGGCACGTCGGCGAAGTCGAACCGGCAGTCCGAGAACAGCGCAGCGACCGTGTCGCGATCGACCGGCCGGTTCCAGTCGCCGGGCGCGGCGTCGCCGCCGAAGCGCTCGCCGTGCTCGGCCACCCAGTTGATCAGCTGCAGTCCGTCGCGGCGGGGCGGGCGCACCGGGTACAGCACCACCTTGTGCTCGTGCACGCCGGCGATGACCATCGTGCGGCCGTCGAGCATCGGCCGCGCCCAGGTCAGGCCGCGGTACATCACGATTCCTGAGCCGCGCGGCGGCGGCTCGTCCGGACGCATCGCGGCGCGCACCGAGGACATCACGCCGTCGGCGCCGATCAGGCCCTCGGCGTCGAGCCGGACCTCACCGCCGTGACGCCGGTCCTCGAAGCAGGCATGCACGAAGGCACCGCGCCGCTCGAAGCCCCGCAGGCGCAGGCCGGGCCGGATCGCGTCCTCGCCGTACCGCTCGATCAGTGCACGGTACAGGACGGTGTGCAGGTTGCCCCGATGGATCGAGAGCTGCGGGAACGGCAGGCCCGCGTGACGTCCGCGCAGATCGCCGTGGATCAGCCGGCCGTCGCGGGTGCGGTACTCGATGGCGCGGGTCTCGATCGCGACCTCGGCGAGCGCGTCGGCCAGCCCGAGTTCGGTCAGGACCCGCACGCCGTGCGGCAGCAGGTTGATGCCGACGCCGAGCGGCACGATCTCGCGCGCCGATTCGGCGACGACGCAGGGCACGCCCCGCGCACGCAGCCCCAGGGCCGTCGCGAGGCCGGCGATGCCGCCGCCGACGACGACGATCGGTGCCAGCGCGTTCGGGGGTGCTGCGCTCACCGGGCGGCTGCGCTCACGGGACGAGACCGGTCGCGGCGCATCGCCGCCTCAGGCGCCCGGGGCGCGAAAGCGCGCGGCAAGCGCGTCGGTGGCGGCGGCCAGCAGGCCCGCGTCGCTGCCGACCGCGACGAACAGGCCGCCCAGTTCCAGGATGCGGCGCGAGTCGGCCTCGACCGGCGTGAGGAAGCCCGGCGCCTTGCCCGCCGCGCGGATGCGGCGGACCGCGTCCTCGATCTTCGGCCAGACCTCCGGATGGTGCTTCTCGCCGATGTGACCGTAGGCGGCGTGCAGGTCGGACGGACCGATGAAGATGCCGTCGACGCCGTCGACCGCGGCGATCGCCTCGATGTTCTCGAGCGCCTGCGGGGTCTCGACCTGAAGCAGGATGCACAGCTCCTGCTCGGCCTTCTGCGGATAGCCCTTCACGCGCCCCCAACGGGTGGCGCGCGTGGTGCCGCCGACGCCGCGGATGCCCTTCGGCGGGTAGCGCATCGCGGCGACCGCGGCGCGCGCCTCGTCGGCGGTGTTGACCATCGGCACCAGCACCGACTGCGCGCCGATGTCGAGCACCCGCTTGAGCATGACCGCATCGTTCCACGGCACGCGGACCACCGCGTGGGTCGGGTACGGCTCGACCGCCTGGAGCTGCGCCACCACCGACTCGAGGTCGTTCGGCGAGTGCTCCATGTCGAGCAGCATCCAGTCGAAGCCGGCCCCGGCGGCCAGCTCGGCGGTGATGTGCGAGGCGAGCGTCGTCCACAGGCCGATCTGCGGGCGGCCGGCGGCGAGCGCCCGCTTGAAGGTGTTGACGGGGAGGTCCATGGACGGGTTCCTGGATCGCGACGGAAGGCGCCGATGTTACCCCCGGCGCCCGGGCGGCCTAGAATCGACGTTCCGGGCCGGCACCGCACCGACCCGCGACGCTTCGCAGGAGACATGCCTTGAAGACCCTGACCGACCAGCTCGCCGGCTACGCCGCCTACCACCGCGACCGGCGCAACATCGCGACCCATCTGATCGGCGTGCCGGTGATCGTGTTCGCCGTCGTGGTGCTGATGTCGCGCCCGGTCTTCGGCACCGTGGGCGGCGCGCCGCTGACGCCCGCCCTCGTCGCCGCGCTCGCCGCGGGCGCGTGGTACGTCCTGCTCGACCGGGCGTTCGGCACCGTGATGGCGATCGTGCTGGCGGCGATGCTCGCCCTCGCGGCGCCGCTCGCCGCCGGCCCCACCACCGCCTGGCTCGCCTGGGGCATCGGCCTGTTCGTGGCGGGCTGGGTCGTGCAGTTCGTCGGGCACGCCTGGGAGGGCCGCAAGCCGGCGTTCATGGACGACGTCGTGGGCCTGCTGGTCGGCCCGCTGTTCGTCGCGGCGGAGCTCGCGTTCCTGCTCGGACTGCGCGCGGCGCTGCGCGACGCGATCGAGGCCCGGGTCGGACCGACCCGCAGCGGCCGGCCCGGCGGGGCGGCGGCGTGAACGGGGTCGCGGCGGGCGCCTGCCTGGTCAAGGCGCGCCCCGTGCCCGCCGAGCTGCTCGGCGAGCTGCGCGACAGCGCGCCGCTGCTGGCGGACCCCGCGGCGCTGCGCGCCCGGATGGCCGAGGACGGCCACCTGTTCCTGCGCAACGTCCTGTCGCGCGAGGCCGTGCTCGACGCGCGCCGCGAGGTGTTCGCCCGGCTGGCCGCCGTCGGCGAGATCCGCGAGCCGGTGGAGGACGGCCTGTTCACCGGCGAGAGCCGCCGGGCCGAGCTCGAGCCCGACCGCGGCCGCTTCTGGCGCTCGGTCAGCGAGGGCCCGCGGCTGCGCGCCGTCTCGCACGCGGGCCCGATCGCGGC
>CAIUGQ010000607.1 GCA_903898725.1 uncultured Burkholderiales bacterium
GCGCTGTCGCAGCTCGACGCGGTCAAGGCCGCCGCGCCGGTCGCCGAAGCCCTGGCGCGATCGAGCGGCCACGCGGTCGCGCTCGCGGTCTGGGGCAACTTCGGTCCGACCGTCGTGCGCATGATCGACGCGGTGCAGCCGCTGCACGTGTCGATGCGGGCTGGCACCGTGATGTCGCTGCTCGGCACGGCGACCGGTCGGGCCTTCGCCGCGGTGCTGCCGCTCGAGACGCTGCGTCGGTCGCTGGTCCGCCCGCTCGGCGAGGAGGACCGGCCGGGGCGCCCGCTGCTGGCGCGCAACGACCCGACGCTGCGCGAGATCGTCGAGGAGTACCGGCGGCACGGCGTCGCCCGCGCGGCCGGGCGTCCGATGCCCGGGGTCAACGCGTTCAGCGCGGCCGCCTTCGACCACGAAGGCCTGCCCGCGATCGTCGTGACCGCGCTCGGCCACCAGGACAGCTTCCCCTCGGCCTGGGGCTCGACGATGGCCACCGCGGTGCGCGAGGCGGCCGGCGAGGTGTCGCGGCGCCTGGGCGGCGCGCCGCCGGCCTGAGCGGCGAAAAAGGGGCTCAGAAGCGGCTCAGAAGCGGCTCAGAAGCGGCGCCGAGTCGGCCGAGGCGCCCCGACCGACCTGCGCAGCGCTCGATCCCTCAGGGGCGCGCCTTCGCGAGCGACTCCAGCCGGGCCAGGTCGAGGCCGTCGACCGCGCCCTTGAGCGCCGCGACATCCACACCGTGGCCGCGGGCCTCGACGATCAGGCCGTTGTCGAGCGACAGCGTGAACTCGGTGTTCCCGCTGCCGCGATCGGTGCGCTCGCGCGCCATGTGCCGACCGCTGCGGTAGGCCTTCTCGAGCCGCTCGGCGCTCTCGCGTTCGCCGGTGGCGAGCTGGCCGACGATCGCCGCGATCCCGGCCAGCGTGCCCGGGTCGGTGATCTCGAGGTCGATACGCCGGTCGCCTTCGCCGTAGCGGGCCTTCGCCGAGCTCAGCGCCACGCCGGCCGCGGACCCGCCGCTCGACTCCCACTTGCCGCGGGGCAGGCCGGCGAGCGACTCCGGCAGCAGGGCCTTCAGGTCGGCGGGTGCCACTGGCGTGCGTCCGCCGGTGGTGCCGCCCAGCGCGCCGGCGACCGCCGCCATCGCGTCGTTGGCCGCGCGGCCGACGGCGGCCGGATCGCCCGAGCGGGACGCTTCCTCGACCTTGCGGCTGCTCTCCTCGATGCGCTTGGCCATCGCCTCCATCTTGCCGGTGTCGACCGAGACCGAGCCGCGGGGTGTCTCGATCCGCAGGTCGGCGCCCGCGGTCTGGCCGAACGAGGGCACGAGGGCCGCCGTCAGGAACCCGCCCACCAGGTTGATGAGAAAGCCGCAGACCAGGATCACCCCTGTGTACGGCAGCGCCCGACCGGGCGGGCACCGCATCAGCACGGGCAGGCCGAGGTAGAGCAGGTACAGGCCGTAGAGCGCCCCGAGGATCATCAGGAACGGCATCGCGGTCAGCAGATACGAGAGGCCTGACACCATCGAGGCCGTGCTCGCGTAGGCGACCAGCTTGAACGCGCTCGTGAAGTCCTTGCGGGCCTGGAACCTGGGGGCCAGTGCGTCCACGATCCAGGCCATCACCCAGACCGTCGCGAGCATCATCGCCATGCCGAGCACCGCGTTCATCAGGCCCTGCAGCACCGGGACGCGGATGGTCACGCCGAAGCCGCCCACCCCGAACACCGACAGGCCGATGAAGCCCGCGATGGCCGGGATCGCGGCCAGCCACACGAGGTAGTCGCGGTAGATGCCGCGGACCGTCGCCGCTTCGGCGTCGATGACGGGCCATTCCGTGCGCGGTGACAGGAGGATGGACTTGACGCGGGCAAGCGGGAACATGGCGGGCGGATTCCAGGCGGTCGGAGCGGTCGAGGGCAGGGCGGTCGGGGGCGGGGCAGGGATCCGCCGCGCCTGCCGACTGCCGACAGTACGCAGCCGACGCGCGCGACGTCATCACCCTGATAGGGGGCGCGTACGGCCGAGCTGGCCCGTCCGGCATGCCCCTATCGCGGCGCACCAAATCGACCCGGCAGCCCTCGCTGACGGTATCTTGAACGCTTTCGGGCAGTCGCGGTCGGTCGACCCGCAGCCCGGATGCAGCACCGCAGGTTCACGTGACACCCGACAACACCCCTCCCGACGCGGCACGCTCCCGGCCGCGCCTGCCATCCCTGCGCGCGCGGCGGATCGGCTTCGCCCTGCTCGTGATCCTGACCGCGGGGGCACTGCTCGCCCTGATGGCGGGCGCCACCTTCCCGGCGGGCCCGGATCCGCTCGGTCTCGCGATGCTCGCGCTGTTCGCGCTGACGCTGCCGTGGACGACGATCGGCTTCTGGAACGCGGTGATCGGCCTGGCGCTGATGGGCCTGGCGCGCGACCCGGAGGGCCTGGTGGCACCGCACCTGCGGACCGTCGTCGGCGACGAGCCGATCGCGAGCCGGACGGCGGTGGCGATCTGCATCCGCAACGAGGACACCGCGCGCGTCTCGCGCAACCTGCACTGGATGCTCGACGGGCTGGTGGCGACGGGCGAGTCTCGCTGGTTCCATCTCTACGTGCTCAGCGACTCCGACGATCCGCAGATCGCCGCGCAGGAGGAGGCGCTGGCCGCCGCGCTCTCCGAGCGCTTCGGCGCGCGCCTGCCGGTGACCTACCGGCGGCGCGAGCGCGGTCGCGGCTTCAAGGCCGGCAACCTGCGCGACTTCTGCGAGCGCTGGGGCAGCCGGCACGAGGCGATGATCGTGCTCGACGCCGACAGCGTGATGACGCCGGCGGCGATGCTCAGGCTGGTGCGCGTCATGCAGGCCCATCCCGAGATCGGGATCCTCCAGACCCTGGCGACCGGGCTGCCGAGCGCGAGCGCGTTCGCCCGCATCTTCCAGTTCGGCATGCGGCTCGGCATGCGCTCCTACACCCTCGGCGCGGCCAGCTGGCAGGGCGACTGCGGGCCGTACTGGGGCCACAACGCGATCATCCGCCTGGCGCCGTTCACCGAGCACTGCCACCTGCCGGTGCTGCCCGGACGGCCGCCGCTCGGCGGCGACGTGCTGAGCCACGACCAGCTCGAGGCGGTGCTGATGCGGCGCGCCGGCTTCGAGGTGCGCGTGCTCCCCGAGGAGGACGGCAGCTGGGAGGAGAACCCGCCGACGCTGCTCGAGTTCATCCGCCGCGATCTGCGCTGGTGCCAGGGCAACCTCCAGTACCTGCGGCTGCGCGGGATGAGCGGCCTGCTGCCGGTGAGCCGCTGCCAGCTGTGGCTGGCGATCGCGATGTACATCGGCACCCCGGCCTGGCTGGGCTTCATGCTGCTCGGGCTGATCCGCCAGGGCCCGTTCCGCGCCGACCTCGGTGCGATCGTGCTGGCGGTCACGCTGCTGATGAGCTTCGCGCCCAAGCTCGCGACGCTGGTCGACGTGCTCGCACGGCCGCGGCTGCGCGCGGCCTTCGGCGGCGCACCCCGGATCGTGGCGGGTGCGCTGCTCGAGACGCTCTTCACGCTGCTGATCGTGCCGATCTGCGCGGTCTCGGTGACCCTCTTCGTGATCGGCCTGCCCTTCGGTCGGCAGGTCGGCTGGGCCGCGCAGCTGCGCGACGCCGATGGCATCCCGTTCGGCGTGGCGCTGCGGCGGCTGTGGCCGCACACGCTGGTGGGCCTGGCGTTCGCCGGCTGGCTGGCCCAGGTCGCGCCGGGCGCGCTGTGGCTGGGCATCGGCACGCCGTTCGCCCTCGGGCTCGTCGGTGCGATTCCGCTCGCGATGTTCACCGCGCATCCGGCGGTCGGTCGGGCGCTCGGTCGCATCGGGCTGTGCCGCATCCCCGAGGAGGTCCGCCCGCCGGCGGCCGCCGGGTCGGCCGCGCTGTTCAGGCCGTTCGCCGCGGCGGCGACCACGGAATGATCCGGGGGACTAGGGTGGCGCTTCGGATGGCCGTCTGCGGTCTGGCATGCCTGCTCGCCGTGCCGGGCGCGGGCCGCGCCGCGTCGCTCGAGGTCGCGGTCGTCGATGCGAGCCGCCCGACGCGTTGCGCCGAGGAGGACAACGTCTACGTCAAGCTCGTCGGCGAGTCGGTCGCCACGTTCCGCATCGCCGCCGAGCATCCGCCCTACATCGGCGCGGTGACCACCGACAGCACCGCGCCCGACTTCACCGACTGCGACATGTCCGCCGATCCGAGCTTCGCGTTCACGCCCCGGACGGTGGTGCTGCACGAGGATGCGTCGATCCGCCTGGTCGGGCACACCTTCGCCACGAACTGGCGGCCCGAGTCCGTCGAGTTCAGGGTCGGTGATCGCGTCGAGCGCGGGCTGCACCTGGTGCAGCTGATCCGGCGCGGCGCGGCGCGCGACGTCGAGATGCTGGTCGTCTATCCCGCCGACGGCTACTGGCGGCCCAAGCCGCTGCCGCCGCGTTCGCTGCCCGACACCGCCTACGGCAGCTCGTTCCTGTTCGGTCCGGTCGAGGAGGACGGTCGCCCGTTCGTCGCGATCCGGAGCCTGTCGTTCGAGCCGGCGACGCTGACCTTCCGGCTGGTGTTCCGCGACGGCTCGCGCGGCGTGCTGTCGGTCGCCGAGGCGAGCTCCGAGCGGATCTCGCTGGCGGTCTCGCTCGATCCGCCCGTGGCCGCGGGCCGCCCGTTCGCCGC
>CAIUGQ010000608.1 GCA_903898725.1 uncultured Burkholderiales bacterium
CGGCGACGACCTGTTCGTCACCAACACCCGCATCCTGCGCGAAGGCATCGACGCCGGCATCGCCAACTCGATCCTGATCAAGATCAACCAGATCGGCACGCTCACCGAGACCTTCGCCGCGATCGAGCTGGCCAAGCGCAACAACTACACGGCGGTGGTCTCGCATCGCTCGGGCGAGACCGAGGACACCACGATCGCCGACATCGCGGTGGCCACGAACGCGCTGCAGATCAAGACCGGATCGATGTCCCGCAGCGACCGCGTCGCCAAGTACAACCAGCTGCTGCGCATCGAGGAAGACCTCGGCGATGTCGCGCACTACCCGGGCCGGTCGGCGTTCTACAACCTGCTGTAACATTCCTGCATGCGTCTGTTCTCCCTCGCGCTGGTCGCTCTGCTTGCCCTGATCCAGTACCCGCTGTGGGTCGGCAAGGGCGGGTGGCTGCGCGTGTGGGAGCTCGATCGGCAGCTGCTCGCGCAGAACCAGGTCAACGCGCGCCTCTTCGAGCGCAACCGCGCGCTCGAGGGCGAGGTCCGCGACCTGAAGCAGGGCACGGTCGCGATCGAGGAGCGGGCCCGCTACGAGCTCGGGATGATGAAGCCCGACGAGATCTTCGTGCAGATCGCGGAGCCGGGCACGACGGCGCCGGGCATGCCGCCGGTGCCGACGGCGCTCAGTGCCGCGCCGTCGAACTCGGCGCGGTCGGTTCGCTGAGGAAGAGCTCGGCGCCCTCGATGGCGTCGAAGTCGTAGGGCGTGTTGCAGAACTCGCAGCGCACGCCGACCGAACCCTGTTCGGCCACGATCGATTCGATCTCCGCCCGCCCGAGCATCCGCAGCATCGAGGCGACCTTCTCGCGCGAGCACGAGCAGGCGAAGCGCGGACTGCGCGCGTCGAACGAGGTCAGGGTCTCCTGCCAGAACAGCCGGCGCAGCACCGACTCCGACGGGAGCGCGAGCAGCTCGTCGCGGGTCACGGTGTCGGCCAGGTGCTGCATGCGGTTCCAGCCGTCGAGGTCGTCCGAGGCGGGGGCACCGCCGAGCTCGAGCACCGGCTGCGCGGTGCCGTCGCCGCTGCGCGCGGCGGCGTCCGGGGCTGCCGCCCGGGTGCCCTCGTCGGCGATGCCGGGGGTCCAGACCGCGCCGCTCGGACGGGCCGCATGGCCGCCGTCCTCGGGCAGGCGCTGCAGCAGCAGGCCGGTGGCACGCGCATCGTCGGCGGCGAGCCACAGGCGTGTCGGCACCTGCTCGGAGCGGGCCATGTAGCGCTCGAGCACCTCGGCGACCGTCCGCCCCTCGAAGGGCACGATGCCCTGGTAGGGCTGGCGGTTCGGCGAGTCGGTGCGCGGGTCGAGCGTGACGACGAACCGGCCGCGGCCGTGTGCGTTGACCAGCGTCGCGAGGTCGGCGTCCTCCGGGCAGTGCGCGCCCTCGCGCAGCTTCGCGGTCGCCCGGAACACGCCACCGGCGTCGCACTCGACGACCAGCAGCGACACCGGGCCGTCGCCGTGGATCTGCAGGATCAGCGAGCCGTCGAACTTCAGCGAGGCCGACAGCAGCAGCCCGGCCGCGCACAGCTCGCCCAGCCGGTCGCGGACCGAGCGCGGGAACGCATGGCGGCCGGCGACCTCGCGCCAGGAGGTGTCGAGCGAGACCACCTCGCCGCGCACCGGCGCACCGCTCAGCATGAAGCGGCGCAGGGTGTCCGCGCCGTCGGCCGCCGGGACGGTGGCCTCGCTCATCCGTCGGTCCGCTGCAGCTGCTCGCGGAACAGCGCGGCGCGCGCGACGTAGCTCTGGGCGCCGGCGCGCAGGCGCGCGACATCGGCATCGGTGAGTTCGCGCACCACCTTGCCCGGACTGCCGAGCACGACGCTGCGGTCGGGGATGACCTTGCCCTCGGCGACCAGCGCGCCGGCACCGATCAGGCACTCGCGCCCGATCTTCGCGCCGTTCATCACGACCGCCTGGATGCCGATCAGGCTGCCGTCGCCGACGGTGCAGCCATGCAGCATCGCCTGGTGGCCGATCGTGACGCCGGCGCCGACGACCAGCGGAAAGCCCATGTCGGTGTGCAGCACGGCGTTCTCCTGCACGTTGCTGCCGACGCCGATGACGATGGGCTCGTTGTCGCCGCGCAGCACGGCGCCGAACCAGACGCTCGCGCCCTCGGCGAGCTCGATGCGTCCGATCACGTGGGCGCCGGGTGCGACCCAGGCGGTCGGGGCGAGGGTCGGTCGGCGCTCGCCGAGCGAATAGGTGGCCATGGATGTCCCTGTAGACTGTCGCGCACGCCCTCGACGAGCGCCGGCCCGGCCGTTGCGGCTGCCGGTCGGTGCCCTGGGCGGGTCCCTCCGAGTGTACCGCGCCGTGCCCGCCGATCCGTCCGCCCCGCCTGCGTCCGCCTCCTCTTCCGGCCCCTCGGCCGCCCCCCGCGCTGACGAGCTTCGCGCGGCGGCCCGCGCCGCCTGGGCGATCGCCGATCCGCGCGGCAAGGCCGCGGCCGCGGCCGCGCTCGCCGTCGCGCCCATGCCCGAGCCCGATGCGGCGCTGGTCTTCGACGACGCGCTGCGCCCGGGCCGACCGGCGCTGCCGCGTCTTGTGCATCCGCGCGACGTGCCGCAGCGCGGTGCCGGGACCGACGAGGGGCGCGCGGCGCTGCTGCACGCGATCGCGCACATCGAGTTCAACGCGGTGGACCTCGCGCTCGATGCCGTCTGGCGCTTCTCGGGCATGCCCGATGCCTGGTATCGCGACTGGGCGCGCGTGGCCGCCGAGGAGGCGCTGCACTTCGGCCTGCTGGCCGACGAGCTCGCACGCCGCGGACACGGCTACGGCGACTGGGATGCCCACGACGGGCTCTGGGAGATGGCGATGCGCACCCGGCACGATCCGCTCGCGCGGATGGCCCTGGTGCCCCGGCTGATGGAGGCGCGCGGGCTCGACGTCACGCCGCTGATCCAGCGCAAGCTCGCGCAGGCGGGCGACGCGACGGCGGTGGCCATCCTGCAGCGCATCCTCGACGACGAGGTCGGTCACGTCGAGGTCGGCAACCGCTGGTACGCCTTCCTCTGCGAGCGGGCCGGCCTCGATCCGCTGCTGGCCTGGGACGGTCTGGCCGATGCCCACGGCGCGTCGCCGCCGCGCCCGCCGTTCAATCGCGAGGCGAGGCTGCGTGCGGGCTTCACCGAGGGGGAGCTCGCCCGGTGGGGCTGAGCCGTCGCGACTGGCTGGCACGAGCGCTCGCGGCCGGTGCGGCGGGCGCGGGGGCCGCCTGCGGCGGCGTGCCGGTGACACCGCAGCCGGACGGCAAGCGCACCACGCCGCGTCGCGTCGTCGGCACGGCCGGCACGGCCGAGACCACCGTCGTACCCGGCGGCGCCGACCCGGCCACGGCCGCCGAATGGCGCGGCGACAGCGAGCCGTTCACGCTCGGCGTCGCCAGCGGGCTGCCCGGGCCGGCCGGCGCGACCCTCTGGACACGGCTCGCGCCGCGGCCGATGCAGGAGGGCGGCGGACTGGACCCGGTGCCGCTGAGGGTGCGCTGGGAGGTGCTCGAGGCCGACGGCACGACGGTCCTGCGCAGCGGCATCACGGTGGCCGAACCGGCGTGGGCGCATTCGGTGCGGGTCAGCGTCGACGGCCTGGCGCCGGATCGCGCCTACCGGTACCGGTTCGCGAGCGGCGCGGCGACCAGCGCCGTCGGCCGCTTCAGGACCGCGCCGGCGCCGGGGGAGGGCAGCCGCCTGCGGGCGGTGTTCGCCTCGTGCCAGCAGTACGAGCAGGGGTTCTTCGCCGCCTGGCGCCATGCGCTCGCCGAGGACCCGGACCTCGTCGTCTTCCTCGGCGACTACGTCTACGAGTCCTCATGGGGCCGGCGCCACGTGCGCAAGCACGATCCCGGCGTGCCGCGCACGCTCGAGGCCTACCGGCGCCGCCACGCGCTGTACCGCGGCGACCCCGACCTGCAGGCCGCGCACGCCGGCTGCGCGTGGCTGGTCACCTGGGACGACCACGAGGTCGACAACGACTACGCGGCCGACCTGTCGCAGCGGGGCGAGTCGCGCGAGGCCTTCCTGGCCCGCCGCGCCGCCGCCTACCGCGCGTACTTCGAGCACATGCCGCTGCCCTGGTCGATGGCGCCGCGCGGCGCGTCGATGCGGCTGCACGGGCACCTCGACTGGGGCGGCCTGGCCCGCATCCACGTGCTCGACGACCGCCAGTACCGGTCGGCACAGGCCTGCTCGCCGCCGGGCTTCGCCGGCTCGAGGGTGGTCGGGCCCGAGTGCGAGGCACGGCTCGATCCGGCCCGCACGATGCTGGGCGCCGAGCAGGAGGCCTGGCTCGCCGGGTCGCTGCGCGAGGCGCGGGCACGCTGGAACCTGATCGCGCAGCAGACCCTGGTCGGCCGCTGCGACCAGCGGCCCGGTCCCGAGGAGGGCTGGTGGACCGACGGCTGGGACGGCTATCCGGCGGCCCGCCGCCGACTGCTCGAGACGGTGCGCGCGAGCGGCGCGGCCAACCCGATCGCGCTCGGCGGCGACGTGCACGCGTTCTACGCCGGTGAACTGCACGAGGACTTCGACCGGCCCGGGCCGCGGCCGGCGATGCTGGAGTTCGTCGGCGGCTCGATCACCTCGCAGGGGCCCGCGCAGACCCGCGTCGATGCGCTGCGCGAGGCGAATCCGAACCTGCGGTGGGGCGCCGGCGGCGTCAACGGCTACGGGCTGCTCGAACTCGCGCGCGGCGGCGCGAGCATCTCGATGCGCGGCCTCGACGATGCGGCCGACCGCGCGAGCCGCGTGCGCACGCTGCGCCGCTTCGAGCTTCGCGACGGCGTCGGCCGCCTCGAGTCGTGACCGGCGCATCGCCCCCGTGAGGCTGCTGCTCGTCGAGGACGATGTGATGCTGGGCGACGCGATGGCGCACGCCCTGCACGGCGACGGCTTCGCGCTCGATCGGGCGGCGGACGCCGGCACGGCCGACACGGCGCTGCGCACGCAGGCCTACGACCTCGTGCTGCTCGACCTCGGCCTGCCGGGCGGCGACGGACTCGTGCTGCTGCGGGCGCTGCGCGCGCGCGGCAACGCGACCCCGGTGCTGATCGTCACGGCGCGCGACGCGCTCGCCGCGCGGGTCGCAGGGCTCGACGCCGGGGCGGACGACTACCTCGTCAAGCCGTTCGAGCTCGAGGAACTCGCCGCGCGGATCCGGGCGGTGCTGCGTCGGCACGCGGGTCGCGGCGCGCCCGGGCTGCAGGCCGGTCCGGTGAGCCTCGATCCGGCGACCCGCGAGGTGACGGTCCGGGGCGAGCCGGTGGCGCTGTCCGCCCGCGAGTACGCGCTGCTGCGCGCGCTGATGGACCGTCCGGGGGCGGTGCTCTCGCGCGCCCAGCTCGAGGAGAAGCTCTACGGATGGAACGAGGCCGTCGGCAGCAACACGGTCGACGTCCACCTGCACGCGCTGCGCCGCAAGCTCGGCGC
>CAIUGQ010000609.1 GCA_903898725.1 uncultured Burkholderiales bacterium
CTGGGTGGCGTGATGACCAAGATGATCACCAAGAACACCACCATCCCGACCAAGTTCGCGCAGACCTTCTCGACCGCCGACGACAACCAGCCGGCGGTGACGATCAAGGTGTTCCAGGGCGAGCGCGAGATGGCCGGCGGCAACAAGCTGCTCGGCGAGTTCAACCTCGAGGGCATCCCGCCGTCGCCGCGCGGCATGCCGCAGATCGAGGTCACCTTCGACATCGACGCGAACGGCATCCTGCACGTCTCGGCCAAGGACAAGGCGAGCGGCAAGGAGAACAAGATCACCATCAAGGCGAACTCCGGCCTCACCGAGGAGGAGATCCAGAAGATGGTGAAGGACGCCGAGGCGAACGCGGCCGAGGACCATGCGCGGCGCGAGCTCGTCGAGGCGCGCAACCAGGGCGAGGCGCTGGTGCATTCGACGCGCAAGTCGCTGACCGAGCACGGCGAGAAGCTCGACGCCAGCGAGCGCGAGCCGATCGAGGCCGCGATCAAGTCGGTCGAGGAGGCGCTCAAGTCCGAGGACAAGGCGACGATCGACACGGCGACGACCGCCCTGATGACCGCTTCGCAGAAGATCGGCGAGAAGCTCTACGCGTCGCAGCAGGCCGATGCGGCCGCGGCGGGCGCCGGGGCGCAGGCCGGCGGTGCCGGCGCCAAGTCGGGCGCCAAGGACGATGACGTCGTCGACGCCGACTTCAAGGAAGTCAAGCGCGACGCCTGATGCGCGTGAGCTGCTCCCGCGGGCCGAGGGCCCGCGCGCACGCCTCCTGACGAGGCGGCGAGCCGAGCTCGCCGTCGTGTCGCGGAGGCGTGCGCGTTGGCTCGGCGAGGGGTCGCATGCGGTAGAGTCCGACAATTCGACGAAGAAGATCGACCATGGCGAAGCGTGATTACTACGAGGTCCTCGGGGTGGCGAAGAACGCCTCCGATGACGACATCAAGAAGGCGTACCGCAAGCTCGCCATGAAGTTCCATCCGGACCGCAATCCGGACGACAAGACGGCCGAGGAGAAGTTCAAGGAGGTCAAGGAGGCCTACGAGATGCTCTCCGACGGCCCCAAGCGCGAGGCCTACGACCGATTCGGCCATGCCGGCGTCGACCCCAACATGGGTGGCGGTGGCGGCGGCCCGGGCCAGCAGGGCTTCGGCGGATTCGCCGACGTGTTCGGCGACATCTTCGGCGACATCTTCGGCGGCCAGGCCGGCGCCGCAGGGCGGGGCGGTCAGCGCAGCAACGTGTTCCGGGGTGCCGACCTGCGCTATGCGATGGACATCTCGCTCGAGCAGGCCGCACACGGCTTCGACACCGAGATCCGCGTGCCGTCCTGGGAGTCGTGCGACACCTGCCATGGCAGCGGTGCCAAGCCCGGCACCAAGCCGCAGACCTGCCGCACCTGCTCGGGCCAGGGCTCGGTGCGGGTCCAGCAGGGCTTCTTCTCGATCCAGCAGACCTGCCCGACCTGCCATGGCACCGGCAAGGTGATCCCCGAGCCCTGCGAGTCCTGCGAGGGTGTCGGCCGGATCAAGCGCAACAAGACGCTGCAGGTGAAGATCCCCGCGGGCATCGATGACGGCATGCGGATCCGCTCCGGCGGCAACGGCGAGCCGGGCGTCAACGGCGGGCCGGCCGGCGACCTGTACGTCGAGATCCACGTCCGCGAGCACGCGGTCTTCCAGCGCGACGGCGACGACCTGCATTGCCATGTGCCGGTGATGATCAGCGCCGCGGCGCTCGGCGGGACCGTGAAGGTGCCGACGCTCGGCGGCAGTGCCGAGATCGAGCTGCCCGAGGGCACACAGACGGGCAAGACGTTCCGGCTGCGCGGCAAGGGCATCAAGGGCGTGCGTTCGAGCTACCCGGGCGACCTGTACGCCCATGTCGTCGTCGAGACGCCGGTGCGGCTGACCGACAAGCAGAAGGCGCTGCTGCGCGAGCTCGAGACCACGCTCAAGGACGACAAGCACTCGCCGCAGACCCGAAGCTGGAAGGACAAGGTCAAGGAGTTCTTCCAGTAATCCGGATCGGCGCACCAGGCCCCCCGCGTACCATGGGACCCTCGTCGTCCGACGTCTGTCCCCGCAGAGACACTCGCATCTAGAGTGCGTCCCATGGAGCAACCCCTGCATTTCCGGCGGCCCGTCGGTCGCCCGAAGGGTCGGCCGGCCGATCCGCTCGCGGCCGCGCGACTCGAGGGCCTGCTGGACGGGCTGCCGCGTGCGCCGGACCAGCTGATCGAGGCGCTGCACCGGGTGCAGGACGCCGAGGGGCACCTGTCCTCCGCGTCGATCGCTGCGCTCGCCGCCGCCTTCCGGATGTCGCAGGCGGAGGTCTTCGAGGTCGCGACCTTCTACCACCACTTCGATGTGGTGCGCGACGGCACGCCCGTGCCGCCGGCGCTCACCGTGCGCGTCTGCGACTCGCTCTCCTGCGCGCTGCAGGGCGGCGAGGGGCTCGCCGCTGCGCTCGAGCGGGCACTCGATCCGGAGGCGGTGCGCGTGCAGCGCGTGCCCTGCGTGGGCCGCTGCGACCACGCGCCGGTCGCGGTCGTCGCGCGCAGGCCCGTGGCGCGGGCGACGCCCGCTTCGGTGCTCGCGACGATCGAGGCGGGCGGGCGCGACTGCCCGCCGCCATCCGCGCCGGGGTTCGCGGACGCCCTCGCCGCCGGTGCCTAC
>CAIUGQ010000610.1 GCA_903898725.1 uncultured Burkholderiales bacterium
AAGCGGCCATGGCTGTCTCTCCTCCTGACGGTGGCGGCTCGGTCAGGGGGTGACGCCGCGCTCTGGCTGCGAGTATCGAGCCTGGCCGTTCGCCGCGGGCGACGGGTGTGGCGCGATCGGAACGGCAGCCCCGGCCGGGTCGTGCCGCTATCATGGCGGGCTGGCCGCCGTCCTGCGCGGCCGCCGCCCCGCCAGGTCACGCCTCCCGCCCAAACCCCCCAGGCCGGCCGCCGCCGCGCAGCGTGCCGCGAACCACGCCAATCCCGACGATCCGCGCCTGTCCAAGCGGATGAGCGAACTCGGCCTGTGCTCGCGCCGCGAGGCCGACGACTGGATCGCGCGGGGCTGGGTGAAGGTCGACGGTCGCGTGGTGAGCGAGCTCGGCACGCGCGTGCCGCCGCAGGCCCGGATCGAGGTCGACCGTGCGGCCGCGCGACGTCAGGACGAGCAGGTGACGATCCTGCTCAACAAGCCGATCGGCTTCGTCTCGGGGCAGGCCGAGGACGGCTACCGGCCGGCCGCGGTGCTGCTGCGCCCGGAGAACCGCTGGGCCGAGGACCCGTCGCCGACCCGCTTCGACCCGATGCACCTGCGCGGCCTCGCGCCCGCCGGCCGGCTCGACATCGATTCCACCGGGCTGCTGGTGTTCACGCAGGACGGCCGCATCGCGAAGCACCTGATCGGCCGGGACTCCGAGGTCGAGAAGGAGTACCTGGTGCGTGTCGAGGGTCGCCTCCCCGAGCGCGGCCTCGCGCTGCTGCGTCACGGGCTCGAGCTCGACGGCGTGACCCTGCGGCCCGCCGAGGTGTCCTGGCAGAACGAGGACCAGCTGCGCTTCGTGCTGCGCGAGGGCCGCAAGCGGCAGATCCGCCGGATGTGCGAGGCCGTCGGCCTCGCGGTGACGGGCCTCAAGCGTGTGCGCAGCGGCGGCGTGCCGCTCGGTGCGCTGCCCCTGGGCCAATGGCGCTACCTGCGCCGCGACGAGAGGTTCTGAGTGACGAGCGATACCCCGGCTGCGGCCGCGACCGATCTCCCCGTGATCCGCTGGACCGAGGAGGGGATCGAGCATTCGGCGCGCTGGCGCTCCGAGCGCGGTGCGCCGCCGCCCCGCAGCGTGACCGTCGCCGACGACACCATGTCCGCCGACGAGGCCTACGGACTCGCCTGCCAGGGCGTGGCGCTGCTGTGGCGCGGCGACTTCCAGAACGCGCGCCAGATGCTGACGGCGCTGGCCAACCGCACCGACCGCAAGCCGCGTCGCGCGGCCGAGGCCGGCCGGGGCGGCAAGGCGGGCAAGGGCGGCAAAGCTGCGCCCGACGCCGTCGTGCCGCCGGCGAAGCCGCCACTCGAGGTCTTCAACCTGCAGCGTCTGGCGCGCTCGCAGCGGGCCCGCACGCTCGGCATGCTGCTGATCCCGCTCGAGGCCGGTCACGCGATCCCGCTGCGCCGTGCCCCGGACCTGACGGCCGCGTGCGCCGAGGTCTGGGGGCCCGCCGACGGACCCGCCGTCGTGTCGATGCGCGAGCTGCTCGGCGTCAACGGTGCGCACGAGTGGCGTGCCAACGGCATCGAGGTTCCCGCGATTGGCGGGCGCATCCATCCGCACTACGGCGTGTTCGCGCCGACCCGTGCCGAGTACGTGGAGCTGGTCGCCCGCGCGCCGCTGCCGAAGGCCGCCGCCGCGCTCGGCACCGCCTTCGACGTCGGCACCGGCACTGGCGTGCTCGCGGCGGTGCTCGCCCGGCGCGGGCTGGCCCGCGTCGTCGCCACCGACATGGATGCGCGGGCGCTGGCCTGCGCGCGGGAGAACATCGCCCGTCTGGGGCTGGAGGACCGCGTGCAGGTCGTGCAGGCCGACCTCTTCCCCGAGGGCCGCGCCCAGCTCGTCGTCTGCAACCCGCCCTGGGTGCCCGCCCGACCGAGCTCGCCGCTGGAGCACGGCGTCTACGATGCCGACGGCCGGATGCTCAAGGGCTTCCTGTCCGGGCTGGCCGCGCATCTGGCGCCGGGCGGCGAGGGCTGGCTGATCCTGTCCGACCTGGCCGAGCACCTCGGCCTGCGCAGCCGTGACGAGCTGCTCGCCGCGATCGCCGCGGGCGGGCTGGAGGTGCTCGAGCGCCTCGACGTCAAGCCCGCGCACAAGCGCGCCTTCGATGCGACCGATCCGCTGCACGCGGCGCGCTCGCGCGAGAAGACCTCGCTCTGGCGCCTCGCCGTCCGGGCGTGACGCCGCCCTCCCGGCCGCTGTCCCGGCCGCTGTTTCGCCGCGGTCCGCCGCCGCTGTCATCCGGCTGAAACCTTCGCCCGGTATCCTTCGAGTTCTCTAGAATATTCGAAGGTTGGGGCGGCTCGCGCCGTGTCCCGCCTCCCCCGACATGCGTGTGGGCATCAACGGAATGGGCCGGATCGGCCGACTCGCCCTGCGGGCCGCGTTCGGCGCGGCCGAGCGCGGCGGCGACGATCCGCGTGCGGACAACCGTCTCGACGTGGTTCACGTCAACGAGCTCAAGGGCGGGGCGGCCGCGACCGCGCACCTGCTCGCCTTCGATTCGGTGCAGGGCCGCTGGCGGGCCGACATCGCGGCCGAGGGCGAGGACACCGTGCGCATCGGCGAGCGGCGCCTGCGGTACACCTCGCACGCGAGCGCGGCCGAGGTCCCGTGGGGCGAGCTCGGCGTGGACCTGGTGCTCGAGTGCACCGGCAAGTTCCTCACGCCCGAGACGCTGCAGGGCCACCTCGATCGCGGCGCGAAGCGGGTGATCGTCGCCGCCCCGGTCAAGGTCGGCGACGTGCTCAACATCGTCGTCGGGGTCAACGACGGTCTCTACGACCCGGCGCGCCACCGCATCGTCACCGCCGCGTCGTGCACGACGAACTGCCAGGCGCCGGTCGTGAAGGTGGTGCACGAGGCGATCGGCATCCGCCACGGACAGATCACGACCCTGCACGATCCGACCAACACCAACGTGGTCGTCGATGCGCCCCACAAGGACCTGCGCCGGGCGCGCAGCGCCCTGCTCAGCCTCGCGCCGACCACCACCGGCAGCGCGACCGCGATCGCGCTGATCTACCCGGAGCTCAAGGGCAAGCTCGACGGGCATGCGGTGCGTGTCCCGGTGCTCAACGCCTCGCTCACCGACTGCGTGTTCGAGATGAAGCGCGAGACCACGGCGGCCGAGGTCAACGCGCTGTTCGAGGCGGCCGCGCGCGGTCCGCTCGCCGGCATCCTCGGCTGCGAGACGCGCCCGCTCGTCAGCGTCGACTACGCGCGCGACACCCGCAGCGCCATCGTCGACGCGCCCTCGACGCTGGTCACCGACGGCACGCTGCTCAAGGTCTACGCCTGGTACGACAACGAGATGGGCTACGCGTGCCGGATGGTCGACCTCGCCTGCCTGATGCAGGCACGCGGCCTGTGAGCGGGCGGAGCCGGCGATGAACGAGGGGACCCGCAACTACGCGACCGTCACCGCCGCCTACTGGGGCTTCACGCTCACCGACGGCGCGCTGCGGATGCTGGTGCTGCTGCACTTCTATCGGCTGGGCTACTCGCCGTTCACGCTCGCCTTCCTGTTCCTGCTCTACGAGGCCGCCGGCGTGCTGGCCAACCTCGTCGGCGGCTGGCTGGCGACCCGCTACGGCATCGCTCGGATGCTCGCAGTGGGGCTGTCGACGCAGATCGCCGGCTTCCTGCTGCTGTCGGCGCTGTCGCCCGACTGGAGCGCGGCGATGTCGGTCGCCTGGGTCGTCGTCGCGCAGGGCATCTGCGGCGTGGCCAAGGACCTGACCAAGACCGCGAGCAAGTCGGCGATCAAGCTGACCGCGGGCACCGCCTCCGGGCAGCTCTTCAAGTGGGTGGCGTTCTTCACGGGCAGCAAGAACGCGATGAAGGGCGTCGGCTTCTTCGCGGGCGGGCTGCTGCTGCAGGCGCTCGGCTTCCAGGCGGCGCTGTGGACCATGGCCGCGTTGCTCGCGCTGGTGCTGGCCGGCGTCCTCGCCTGGGTGCCGCCGCTGATGGGGCGAGCCAAGGCGTCGAAGTCCGCGCGCGAGCTGTTCGCCAAGAACCGGGGCATCAACCTGCTGGCGGCCGCGCGCGTCGCGCTCTTTGGTGCCCGCGATGTCTGGTTCGTCGTCGGCGTGCCGGTGTTCCTCTACTCGGCGGGGTGGACCTTCACGATGGTCGGCGCCTTCCTCGCGCTGTGGACGATCGGCTATGGCGTCGTGCAGGCGGCGGCGCCCGCCCTCGTGCGCCGCAGCGCCGACGGCTTGTCGGCCGAGGTGCCCGCCGCCCGCCTGTGGTCGGGGCTGCTCGCGATCGTGCCGATCGGCCTGGCGGCGCTGGTCGTGGCCGAGGTCGACCACCTCGAGTGGGTGGTGGTCGCCGGGCTCGGCCTCTTCGGCGTCGCCTTCGCGGTCAACTCGTCGGTGCACTCTTACCTGATCCTCGCGTACGCGGGCTCGGAGAAGGCCGCCGAGGACGTCGGCTTCTACTACGCCGCGAACGCGCTCGGCCGCTTCCTCGGCACGCTGCTGTCCGGGGTGCTCTACCAGTGGGGCGGGCTCGTCGCAGCGCTGGCCGGCTCGGCGGCGATGCTCGTCGCCTGCTGGCTGGTCACGCTCGCGCTGCCGACTGCCGTGCCCGCGCGCCTCGGCGCGACACCTCGACCCTCCCCTCAGACGGAGTCCTGACATGTCCTCCCGCGTCCACACCGTGCTGTTCATCTGCTCGCACAACTCGGCCCGCTCGATCATGGCCGAGGGCATCCTCAACAGCCTGGCCGGCGGCCGCTTCGTCGCGTACTCGGCCGGCAGCCATCCGGCGGGCGAGGTCCATCCGCTGGCGCTCGCGACCCTCGAGTCGATGCGCATGCCGACCGAGGGCTACCGCAGCAAGGACTGGTCGGAGTTCGCCGTGCCCGGCGCGCCCGCCCTCGACTTCGTCTTCACCGTCTGCGACACCGCGGCCGGCGAGGTCTGTCCGGTCTGGCCCGGACAGCCGCTGACGGCGCACTGGGGTGTCGCCGACCCGGCCGCCTTCCGGGGCTCCGAGGCCGAGACCCGCCAGTGTTTCCGAGACACCGCGATCGTGCTCAAGCGGCGCATCGAGTTCCTGCTCGCGCTGCCGCTCGCCTCGCTCGACCGGCTCGCGATCCAGCGGGCGGTCGACGACATCGGCCGGGGGTGAACCGGGTCCGTCGCATCGCAGGGCGGCGGGCCGGCCCCGCCGCCGCTTGCGCAACCGATACGTTTCGAGGAAACTAGAAATATGGAAGAGAACGACGCGGTCGCGATGCTCGGTGCCATGGCCCAGGGGATGCGGCTGCGCGTGTTCCGCGCACTGGTGGGGGCGGCCCCCGCCGGCATGACCCCCGGGACGCTGTCGGCGCTGCTCGACGTCCCCGCCTCGACGCTGTCCTTCCACCTGAAGGCGCTGCAGACCGCCGGCCTCGTGTCCCAGGAGCGGGACGGACGGCACCTGATCTATCGGCCGTCGCTCGAGCGCATGAACGCGCTGCTGGCGTACCTCACCGACCACTGCTGCCAGGGCGCGGGCGGCTGCGGACCGGTCCGGGTCGCGCCGCCGGTCACGGTTCGCGGTCCGGTCCGATCGGCGAAGACCTCGGCATGAGCACGGCCGCCGGTCCGGCGGGCGCGTCGCGGTCGGCGCCCCGTGCGTCGATGAGCGTCTTCGAGCGCTGGCTCACCCTGTGGGTGGCGCTGTGCATCGTCGCCGGCATCGCGCTCGGCCAGGTGCTGCCCGGCCCGGTGCAGGCGATCGGACGCATGGAGATCGCCCGGGTCAACCTGCCGGTCGGCCTGCTCATCTGGGTGATGATCGTGCCGATGCTGCTGAAGGTCGACTTCGGCGCGCTGCACCAGGTCGCCTCGCACTGGCGCGGCATCGGCGTGACGCTGTTCGTGAACTGGGCCGTCAAGCCGTTCTCGATGGCGCTCCTGGCGTGGCTCTTCGTGCGCCACGTGTTCGCCCCTTACCTGCCGGCCGAGCAGCTCGACAGCTACGTGGCCGGCCTGATCCTGCTGGCGGCCGCGCCCTGCACGGCGATGGTGTTCGTCTGGAGCCGGCTGGTGGACGGGCATCCGCTGTTCACGCTGTCGCAGGTGGCGCTCAACGACACGATCATGGTCTTCGCGTTCGCGCCGATCGTCGCGCTGCTGCTCGGGCTGTCGTCGATCACCGTGCCCTGGGACACGCTGCTCGCCTCGGTGGTCCTGTACATCGTGGTGCCGGTGGTGCTCGCGCAGCTCTGGCGGCGCCGGCTGCTGGCGCGCGGACCGGCCGCGCTCGAGGCGGTGCTCGCGCGGATCGGTCCGTGGTCGATCGCCGCGCTGCTCGCGACGCTGGTGCTGCTGTTCGCCTTCCAGGGCGAGGCGATCCTGCGCCAGCCGCTGGTGATCGCGATGCTCGCCGTGCCGATCCTGATCCAGGTCGTCTTCAACGCGTGGCTCGCCTACTGGCTGAACCGGCGCCTCGGCGAGTCGCACGCCGTCGCCTGCCCGTC
>CAIUGQ010000611.1 GCA_903898725.1 uncultured Burkholderiales bacterium
GAGCCGCTGCTGCCGGCACCTGCGCTCGAAGGGCTGCCGGCCCGCATCGAGACGCCGTCGGCGACGCTTCGCTTCGCCTCGGTGGAGGGCGCTGCAGCCTACCGCGTGCAGGTCGCCCTCGACGAGGGCTTCACGCGGCTGCTCGCGGACACGACCGGCGGGACGCCCGAGGCGGCGGTGGTCACGCGCGAGGACGGCCGCATCCACCTTCGGGTTCGCGCCGTCTCGGCGCTCGGGCTGGAGGGCCGCGAGTCGGTCGCCCGCCTGGAGGTCGCGGCGCGCCCCGAGCCGCCGCTGCCGATCCGGCCGAACGAGCGGGCGGTGGTCTTCGAGCGCAGCGTCTCCCTGGCGTGGGCCGAACCCGCCGGCATCGGCGCGTTCCGGGTGCAGGTCGCCCGCGATGCCGGGTTCGCGTCCCCGCTGCTCGATACCGTGGTCAACACCGCGGGCGCGACGGCGGCGCTGCCCGAACTCGCCACCGGCACGACCACCTGGTGGTGGCGGATCGCCTCGATCACCGGCACCGGCGCATCGGCCCGTCAGGGACCGTTCTCGCCGGGCCGCAGCTTCGAGCAGCGCCCCCTCGGCAGCGCGCCGAGCGGCACGGTCGACGACGACCGCCTGGAGCTGTCCTGGCCGCCGCTGCCGGCCCACACCTGGCAGCTCCAGCTCGCCACCGACGCCGCCTTCGCCGGTCCGCTGGTCGAGCGCTCGCTGGATGCGCCGCGGGTCGTGCTGCAGGGCCTCGCACCCGGCGTCTACTGAACTCGGACCCGCAGCGTCGACGCGCAGGGCGTGGTCTCGCCGTTCGGGCCGGCGCAGCGCTTCGAGATCAAGTCGCTGCTGCGCAGCGGCTCCGGCGCGCCGGTGGGCAGCGGCGGCGGGGCTCCGGTCGAGCTCCAGGACCGGCGCTGAGCGGTGGCGACCCCGGTCGCCCCCGGCCCGACGGCCCGCCGGCGCCTGCCATCCCGGGCGGCGATCGAATGGTGGCTGCTCGCGTCGGTGCTGGTCGCGCTGGTGCTCGTCGTCGCCCACGCCAGCCGGCAGCCGTCCGGCCAGGCGGTCTCGCGGCTCGACGCGGTGCTGTACGACCTGGGTCTCGCACTCTGGGCCAAGCCGCCGCGCGACGAGGTGCTGATCGTCGCGATCGACGACGACAGCCTGGCGCAGGTCGGCCGGTGGCCCTGGCGCCGCCCGGTGACGGCGCTGCTCCTCGAGCGCCTGCAGGCCGCCTCGCCGCGCGTGATCGGCGTCGACCTGCTGCTCACCGAGCCGGCCGTGGGCGACGAGCGCATCGGCGCGGCCGCAGCCGGCCCCGCGCCGGTGGTGCTGCCGGTCGCGCGCGAGTCGGATCCCGAGGGGGACGGTGCGCCGCTGCTGCCGGTGCCCGCGATCGGCAGCGGCCGAGCGCTCGCCCATGTCGAGTTCCGGATCGACGTCGATGGCCTCGTGCGCGGCCTGTACCTGCAGGAGGGCGGGTTCCCGGCGATGTCGCGCCGCCTCGCCTTCC
>CAIUGQ010000612.1 GCA_903898725.1 uncultured Burkholderiales bacterium
CGGCGACGAAGGCCTGGCGGGCCGCCTCGGCGGCGGCGAGGGCATCGGGCTCGAGGCTCGCGGGCGTCAGGTGCGGATGCAGCGCCGCGTAGCCGGGGTTCTCCGGCAGCGGAGCGGCGAAGTCCACCCAGTTGCGGTTCAGGTCGACGTTCTCCTCCGTCACGCGCCGCAGCCAGGCCCAGCCGTGCGGATTGATGCCGTGGATCATCAGCACGGCCGAATCGTCGGGCAGGGACAGGCCCGAATCGCCGCGCAGCAGCCCGACCTGCGGCCCCGAGCCGCAGAAGCCCTCGACCCCGTGGGTGCCCGAGATCACGACGAGGACCCGCGAGGCGTCGCGCGGGCCGAGCCAGGCGGTGTCGGTGGCCAGCGCCTGGCCGGCGGGCCCGACGAGCGGGTGGGACCAGGCGCGATGTTCGGCACCGGCGCGGCGGGCCGCGTCGAGAAACCTGGCGCGGGCCTCGGACCAGTCGCGGGAGAACACGCCGACGTCGTGAAGGGCGGCCATCGGGTCAGCGCCCCGCGACACGCCGGCCAATGCCGACCGTCGCTGCGGCAGGCCTGAAGCTGCCTCGATCCATGTCTCCTCCCGTTGCAGCGGCCGATTCTATCGAAGGGTCGCCGCGCCCCCCGCCGCAGGCGCGACGAATCGGATCGACCCAATTCCTACTGAACTCTCGGGTCATTCTGTGACTGCTTGGGCACGGTGGGTAGAGTTTAGTGACCGAATAGTTCTATCGTGAACTCTACGGTCACGTCGTGAGGAGACGCTACCGATGACACCTGCCCGATTCCCTTCGGCGACCTGGATCGCCCTGACCGCCCTGAGCGCGACACTCGCCGCCTGCGGCGGCGGTGGCGACACCCCGGCGCCCACCGCCGTGCTCGGCGCCAGCCAGACCGCGGCCGCGGCGCCCGCGCCGGCTGCGGCCGCTGCCCCCGCGCCCGCCCCCCAGTCCGCACAGACCGCGCAGACCATGCCGAAGACGACCATCGTCGGGATGGCGAGCGCACTCCCCGGCTTCTCGAGCCTGGTCGCGGCCCTGCAGTTCGGCAGCGAAGGCGGCGACCTGGTGTCGCTCCTGTCCGCGCCGGGGACGTTCACGGTGTTCGCCCCGACCGACGAGGCCTTCGACGCGCTGGCGCGCGAGCTGACCCGCAACCCGGCCGCGACCGCCGCGGACCTGCTCGTCCCGGCGAACAAGACGCTGGTCCGCGCGGTGCTGCAGTACCACGTGCTCGGCGCCACGGTGCGCAAGGCCGACGTGCCGCTGGGCGCGGCGATCGACCCGGTGCTCGCCGGCACCGACTCCTTCCGGATCGACGCGACCGGTGACGCGCTGGTGATCACCGACGCGCGCTTTCGCACGGCGCGCATCGTCGCCACCGACGTGACCGCGACCAACGGCGTGATCCACGCGATCGACCGGGTGATCCTGCCGGCCGCGCCCGCGGCCGACCGCACCATCGTCGAGATCGCGGCGGGCAACGAGAACCTCTCGAGCCTGGTGGCAGCGCTGAAGTTCGCCAGCAATGACGGCGACCTGGTCTCGCTGCTGTCGGGGCCGGGCACGTTCACCGTCTTCGCGCCGACCAACGCCGCGTTCGACGCGCTGGCCCGCGAGCTGACCGGCTCTGCGAACGCGACCGGCGCCGACCTGCTGGTGCCCGCGAACAAGGCCCTGGTCCGCGACGTGCTGCGCTACCACGCGCTCGTCAGCGAGGTCTTCGCGACACAGCTGAAATCGGGGCGCGCCATCGAGCCCGCGCTCGGCGCCGGTTCGTACTTCAAGGTCGAGCTGGGCGGCGCGCGCCCGGTGATCGTCGACGGCCGCGGCCGGAACACGAACATCATCGCGACCGACATCGACGCGACCAACGGCGTGGTGCACGGCCTCGACCGCGTGATCCTGCCGGCCGACGTCTCGATCGTGCAGCTCGCCGCCGGCGCGCCGCAGTTCTCGAGCCTGGTCGCGGCGCTGCAGTTCGCGAGCGTCGACGGCGATCTCGTCAAGGCGCTGTCCGGACCGGGCACGTTCACCGTGCTCGCGCCGACCAATGCCGCGTTCGACGCGCTCGCCCGCGAGCTGACCCACGACCCGCAGGCCACCGCCGCCGCGCTGCTGGTGCCGGCCAACCGCGCACTGGTCCGCGCGGTGCTGGAGTACCACGTGCTCGGCGCCCGGGCGCTGCGCGCCGAGGTGCCGCTCGGCGTGCCGATCGATCCGCTGCTGGCCGGCACGGCGAGCTTCGTCGTGAACGCGCGCGCCAGTGGCCTCGTGGTCACCGATGCCCG
>CAIUGQ010000613.1 GCA_903898725.1 uncultured Burkholderiales bacterium
AGCGCCTCGCGGTACTTCGCGTGCTGGCCGCCCAGGTCGCCGTTGACGGCGGCCAGGCCGTCGAGGGCCGCCTTCATGTTCACGTAGTAGACGTACGCGAAGAGGCTGGGGCTGGGGAAGCCGCCGGCCGACACCGGGAAGTTCTTCTGGTAGTCGGCGACGAAGGCCTTCCAGTCGGCGCCGTCGAAGCTGTCGGCCACCGGACCGGCCGAGATGGTGCCGACCAGCGAGTCGCGACGCTTGCCGCGATAGTTCAGCACGTCCTGGCTGACCGTGATCGAGCCGCCCATCATCGGCTTGTCACCGCCCGCGGCCTCGTACTGGTTCAGGAAGTTGACCGCGTCGGCCCCGCCCAGCACCACCAGCAGCGCATCGACGTCCTTCGGGATGCGCGCGATGACCGACGAGTAGTCCTTGCCGCCGAGCGGCACCCAGGCCTTCAACGGCACCTTGCCGCCGAGCCTGCAGTACTCGGCCATGAAGCCCTGGACCTGCGAATACGGGAACGCGTAGTCCTCCGCGATGATCATCGTGCGCTTGTAGCCCTTGTCCATGGCGGCCTTGCCCAGGCCGACCATCCACTGCGCACCCTCGGTGTTGAAGCGGAAGAAGTTGGGGCTGGGATTGACCAGCGTGGTGGCCTGCGCGCCCGAGCCGCCGTTGATGAACGTGGTCTGCGGCTGGGTCTTGGAGTAGTCCTTGATGGCGATGCCCTCGCCCCCCGACAGCGGGCCCACCAGGATGTCGACCTTGTCCTGCTCCACCAGCTTGCGCGCGGCATTGACCGCCACGTCCGGGTTGGCGTTGGAGCTCGCCTTGACGATCTCGATCTTGCGGCCGGCGACCATGCCGCCCGCCTGCTTGACGGCCAGCTCGGCGCCGCGCATGCCGTCGGCGCCGCCGGCCGCGAACGGCCCTTCGAGCGTCGCCAGCAGGCCGATCTTCACCGGCGTGCCCTGCTGTGCGATGGCACCGCCGCTGACCGCGGCGGCGACTGCGGCGCCCACTGCGCCGAGAACCCAGACTCGCTTGTTCATCTTCACGGTTGTCTCCTGGTGGTTGAAGTCACAACCTGGTTCGGACCGAACCGCGAGCGAAGCTTCGCCCAGAGTCCGAGCAGGCCGTCGGGGGAAAACAGCACGATGGCGAGGAACACGCCGCCGATGACGAGATTGAAGCGCTCGCGATCGATCAGGTCGATCGCGAAGGTCTGCAGCAGGATGAAGACGATGGCGCCGAGGAACGCGCCGATGGGATGCTTCATGCCGCCGAGCACGGCGATCACCAGCACGTTGATCAGCCAGCCGGTGCCGACCGAGCCCGGGGTGATCAGGCCGTTGTACCAGACGAGCAGCACGCCGCCGGTGCCCGCGAGCAGGCCCGAGACCGCATACGCCGCGACCCGGTGGGCGGTCACGTCGAAGCCGAGCGAGCCCATGCGTCGCGCGTTGTCGCGGGTGCCCTGCAGTGCGATGCCGAAGGGCGTGCGCACCAGCCACTTGATGAACAGGTAGCCGGCGAGGGCGCAGGCGAGCGTCAGGAAGTAGAAGGGGCGGGGCTCGCGCCAGTTCAGGCCCAGGACCTCGGGCGGGTAGACCTTCTGGAAGCCCTGGAAGCCATTGAACACCGTGTAGTTCTGCAGGACCAGGTAGTAGAACGCGACCCCGATCGCCAGCGTGATCATGATCGTGTAGATGCCGTCGGTGCGCACCGACAGCCAGCCGATCAGCGTGCTGCAGGTGACCGCGATGATCAGCGCGCAGGGCACCACCACCCACCACGGCCAGCCCAGGCTGGTGGCGGTGCCGCTCGTGCCCAGCACGGCCACGGCGTAGCCGGCGATGCCGGCCACCGTCATCTGCGCGAGCGACACCATGCCCCCGTAGCCGGCGAGGAAGGTCAGCGACAGCGCGATCAGCCCGAAGACGAGCGACTGCGCGGCGACCTGATACAGCATGAAGGGGCTGGCGACGAAGGGCAGCAGCACAACGAACGCCGCCACGAGCCAGTGGCGCGGCGACAGCGTGCGCCACAGGAACTTGAGCCAGCGCGGCGCGTCGCTGTCGGCGTAGGGATCGGGCTCCGAGGCCGGCGCGACCTGCGGCCGACCGGGGGCCCCGGTCGACGCCGACGAGCCCGACGAGGGGAACGGCGGCCGGGCCGGCGCCCCCGTCGGGCCGGCGTTCATCGCGCGGCGCCAGCGCGCGGCGCTCATGCCGGACGCCCCATGATGCCGCGCGGCCGGAACGCCAGGACCGCGATGAGGATGACGAAGGTGAAGACGACGCTGTAGGTCGGCGCGTAGGCCAGCCCGTAGGTCTCGGCCAGGCCGAGGATCGCGGCACCGATCGCCGCGCCCACCACGCTGCCCATGCCACCCACGATCACGACGATCAGCGACGCGAGCAGCAGTCGGGTGTCCTCGCCGGGCACCATGCTCAGTTCCACCGCGCCGATCACGCCACCGAAGCCGGCCAGGCCCGCGCCCAGCATGAAGGTCACCGCGAACACCAGGTTCACGTTGACGCCCGACGCCGCCAGCATCGCGCGGTCATCGACGCCGGCCCGGATCATCGCCCCCACGCGCGTCCGGTTGAGCAGCCACCACAGGAACAGCCCGATCGCGATGCCGAAGCCGAGCAGGCTCAGGCGGTACGCCGAATACGCCTTGATGATCGGGATGCCGCGGATCGGCCCCTGGAGCCACTCGGGTGCCTCCATCTGGTAGACCTGCCCGGTGAAGATCCACAGCAGCACGTCCGCGATCACGATGGACAGGCCGATCGTGACCATCGTCTGGCGCAGGTCCTGCCCCTGCATGCGCCGCAGGACCAGCACCTGGATCAGGAGGCCGGCGATGGCCGCGGCGAGAAAGCCCGCGGCGAGCGCGATCACCCACCAGCCGGTCTTCGCCGCCACCACGTAGCCGACGTAGCCCCCCAGCAGGTACAGCGAGCCGTGGGCGAGGTTGACGTTGCGCATCAGCCCGAACACGAGCGTGAACCCGCTGGCCACGATGAAGTACAGCGAGGCCAGCGTCAGGCTGTTGAGCATCGTGACGAGGTACAGGCGCGGGTTGTCCACCAGCGCCCAGATCGAGAACACGGCGATGGGGCCGCCCACGAGCAGCCAGGTCGCAATGCGTTGACCCTTCGTCATGACCGCGCCCTCGCCGACGTCCTCATGCCGCGCGCCCCCACGCGCCCTGCGAGGCGATCGCCGGCGCCTTGGCGAACACGCCATCCTTCATGACCGCGAGGATGCGCTTCGGATCGCGCAGGATCGACAGGTTGGCGAGCGGGTCGCCGTCCACCAGCAGCAGGTCGGCGAGGAAGCCGTCGCGGACGACACCGAGCTCGTGCCCGCGCATCATGATCTGGCCGCCGTACAGCGTGGTCGAGCGGATCGCCTCCATCGGCGTCATGCCGAGGTACTTCACGAAGAACTCCAGG
>CAIUGQ010000614.1 GCA_903898725.1 uncultured Burkholderiales bacterium
CCCGCGACGCCGATGCGCTCGCGCGGCAGGCGGCCGAGGTGGCGACGCGGGGCGGCCGGATGGTCAACGAGGTGGTGGCCACGATCCAGGACATCAGCGCCAGCGGACGCAGCATCGGCGAGATCATCGGCGTGATCGACGGCATCGCCTTCCAGACCAACATCCTCGCGCTGAACGCCGCGGTCGAGGCGGCGCGGGCCGGCGAGCAGGGCCGCGGATTCGCGGTGGTCGCGAGCGAGGTCCGGGCACTGGCGCATCGCAGCTCCCAGGCCGCCCGCGAGGTCAAGACCCTCATCGAGCGCAACGTGACGTCCGTCGAGACGGGCACGTCCTTGGTGGAGCAGTCCGGCCGCACGATGGACGAGATCGTCGGCTCGATCACGCAGCTGAGCGACGCGGTCAGCGAGATCGCCAAGGCGACCGGGCAGCAGGGCGAGAGCATCGGCCAGGCCGGCGTGGCGATCGAACGCATGGAGGACGCGACCCGCATGAACGCGGCGCTGGTCGAAGAAGGGCATGCCGCGTCCGGGTCCCTCAGGCAGCAGGCCGAGCAGTTGGTCGCCGCGGTCTCGGCGTTCAGGACCTGAGGGCAGCGCTGTCGGAAGCCCGCGCTAACGAGCCCAGACCGGGGGCGCCCTGAACGTCGACGAGGCGTCTGCCCTCGCGCGCCTTGCCCTCGCATCCCGCCCGACGTACGCTGCGCCGCTCCCCCTCGCGCCCCGGCTGTCCCGCATGTTCGTCGTCTGGCTGATCGGCCTCGTCCTCGCCGTCCTCGCGCCCATCGCGCTGGCGCTCGCGGTCTGGCGCCTGTTCGGCGCCGCCACCCGACCGGCCGCCGCGCGTGCGCTGCTCGGCGGCGTGATCGGGGCGGCGGGCGGGCTCGCCTTCTCGATGCTCATCGAGTTCGTCTCCGAGCGACGCGCCAACGTGCTGGCGGACTACTGGTACGCGTACGTGGCCGCCGGGTTCACGGTCGGGGTCGGGGTCGCGCTGCTCGTGCTGGCGCTGCGTGCGGCGCGAGAGCGTGCGGCGTCGGCGTTCTGACGGACAGGCGGCGGGCGACGGCGAGACTGAATGCGACTGTGGGCGACCGTAGGCGACCCTAGGCGACGAGACGAGGAGACGAGGATGACCGAACCCCACCGCGCCTGGCTGCGCGACTGCTGGTACGTGATCGCCTGGGACCACGAGATCCCGGCCGCCGACGCCCCGCGCGAGGTGCCGCTGTTCCGGCGCATCGTGCTCGAGTCGCCGATCCTCGTGTACCGGCTGCAGGGCGGCGGCTTCGCCGCGATGGAGGACCGCTGCTGCCACCGGCATGCGCCGCTGTCGCAGGGCCGTCGCGAGGGCGACAGCGTTCGCTGCGGCTACCACGGGCTGATGTTCGATGCGCGCGGCCGCTGCGTCGACGCGCCCGGGCTCGCGCAGATCCCGCCCAAGGCCTGCGTGCGCACCTATCCGGTGGCCGTGCGCAACCGCTGGGTCTTCGTGTGGATGGGCGACCCGGCGCGCGCCGACACCGCGCTGCTGCCCGACAACTTCTCCTGCGACCATCCCGACTGGGTCCACCGCCCGGGCTACCTGCACTACGACGCGCCCTACCTGCTCATCTGCGACAACCTGCTCGACTTCTCCCACCTGAGCTACGTGCACGAGACCTCGCTCGGCGGCACGACGAAGATCGCGCAGTCGCGTCCGGCGCTGGCACCGGTGCCCGGTCCGACCCCGGCGTGGCCGCAGATCGGCATCCGCGTGACCCGCCACGTGCCCGACGTGCCCGCGCCGCCCTACTACCAGCGCTTCCGCCGCTTCGACACGAACCTCGACCGCTGGTTCGACTACGAGTTCCTGCTGCCCGGCACATTGCTGATGCACTCGGGCGGGCGCCCCACCGGCGATGCCTCGGGGTCGAACGAGGTGCGGCTGCACAGCTGTCAGACGCTGACGCCCGAGACGGCGGGCACCACGCACTATTTCTTCCAGCAGTCGCATCCGGCCGACCTGGGCGATGCGTCGACGACCGCGTCGATCTACGACAGCCTGGTGCGCGCCTTCGAGGAGGACCGCGCGATGCTCGCCGCGCAGCACCGAAACATCGCGCTCGACTCCGATGCACCGATGCTGCCGCTGGCGATGGACGCGGCGCTGCAGCAGTTCCGACGGCTGCTCGCGCAGCGGCTCGAGATCGAGCACGCGCGTCAGCCCGCTTCCTCGACGCCCCGGGCGCCGACCTCACGAGACCCCGCATGAAGACCTATCGCATCGCCCTGATCCCCGGTGACGGCATCGGCAAGGAAGTGATTCCCGCCGGCGCCGAGCTGCTCGAGGCG
>CAIUGQ010000615.1 GCA_903898725.1 uncultured Burkholderiales bacterium
CGTTGTGGTCGACCACCGCGAGGTTGGCCGAGATCCGCCAGGGCTTGCGGCCGGCGAGCTTCAGCCCCTCGAAGGCCTGCGGGCTGGTGACCTCGTGGACGAGGTGGCGGTCGATGTAGATGAGACAGGTCCCATCGTCTTCCTGATGGACGACGTGGGCGTCCCAGAGCTTGTCGTAGAGCGTGCGGGCGTGCATGGCATCGTCGGGTGTCTAACCGCCGGATTATGCCACCCCGGTGCCGGACCGGCCGGCCCGGCGCCTTCGGGGACGGCTCACTTCCTCGACTGCTCGTAGAGCGGCATCACCCGGGCGGCATAGGCGGCGAGGTCCTGCTGGCGGGAGCTCGCCGACGGATGGGTGCTCAGCCACTGGGGCGGCCCGCCGCCCCCGGAGGCCTTCGCCATCTTCTGCCAGAGCGAGATGGCCGCGCGGGGGTCGTAGCCCGAGCGGGCGGCGAGTTCGACCCCGATCCGGTCGGCCTCGATCTCGTGGGCGCGGCTGTTGGGCATGCCGACGGCGACCTTGTAGGCGCCCTGCCCGAGCTCGGCGCCGAGCTGCCCGGCACCGAGGATCGCCGCACCCAGGCCGATGACCAGCCCGGCCGCCTGCTGCTCGCTCGCCCGCTCGCGGGCGTGCTCGCGCAGCGCATGGGCGATCTCGTGGCCCATGATCGCGGCGATCTCGTCGTCGTTGAGCTGCAGCGTGGTGATGATGCCGCTGTAGAAGGCGATCTTGCCGCCCGGCATGCACCAGGCGTTGAGCTGTTCGGACTGCAGGACGTTGACCTCCCACTTCCACGACGGCGCATCGGGGCGGAAGGCGGCCGTCGCGGGGATCATCCGCTGGGCGATGGCGCGCACCCGCTGCGTGATCTGCGCGTCGGCGTTCAGCGCGCCCTTCTGGCGGGCCTGCCCGATGAGCTGGGTGTAGGCCTGCTCCGAGCCCTTGCGCAGCTCGGCCTCCGACACCAGCGACGACATGTTCTGCTTGCGGTCGACGCCGACGGCGCCGGCGGACGTCGTCTGCACCGACTGACATCCGGCGGCCAGCGCCACCAGCCCCACCGCCACCCATGCCTGCACGCGGCAGGCCGCTCCCGGCCGAGTCATGCGTTTCGCCTCCGTGATGCGACGAGCGCGCAGCTTATCGCAGGACGGCATCCGGGCTCCGGCTGCGGCCACGCTCGAGCCGCGCCGAAACGGCCACCGCCACGGCACCGAGGAGCCCTGCGGCAGCGGCACCGTAGAAGGTGGCCGCGGGCGACACCTCGGTCCACAGCCAGCCGGCCGCGAGGCCGCCGAGCGAGCCGCCGAACCCGTAGGCGACGACGATGAACGCCGCCTGCGCCCGCGCCTGCTGCGCCGGCTCGAACCAGCGGTGCAGCACCGCCATCGAGGCTCTGTGATGCAGCCCGAAGGTGACCGCGTGCATGAGCTGCGCCCACACCAGCACCCACAGCGCGCCGCCGGAGGCGCCGATCATCGCGAAGCGCACCGCGCACACGACGAAGCTCGCGGCCAGCAGCCGCATCGCCGAGGCGCGCTCGAAGAGCCGGCGCTGCAGCATGAACAGCAGGATCTCGGCGACCACGCCGATGCCCCAGATCATGCCGATCGCGCTGGTGCCCCAGCCCTGCCGCTCGAGGTACAGCGAGAAGAACGAGTAGAGCGCGGCATGCGCGAAGATCATCAGGAACGCCGACGCGAGGAACGCGAGCACGGCGGGTTCGCGCAGCCGTTCGCCGATCGGGACGCCGCCGGCGCGCGGCGCCGGGGCCGAGGGCTCTCGCACGACGAAGGTCACGGCGACCAGGACGGCCATCGCGCCGGCCAGCAGCCAGGGCAGCGCGGCCAGCCCGAACGCATCGAGCAGCGGTCCGCCGGCCAGCACCGTGGCGATGAATCCTACGGAGCCCCACAGCCGCATCCGACCGTAGCGCCCGGCATCGCCGCGGGCGAGGTCGAGCGCGATCGCCTCGCCGATGGGCATCTGCGCGGCGGTGAGGAAGCACAGCGCGAGCATCACGACCGCGTACTCGAGCGGGCGGCTGGCGAGGGGGAACAGCAGCAGCACGCCCAGCGCCAGGACCGCGCTGGTGCGCAGCAGCGCCACGCGCCGCCCGCCGCGGTCGGCGAGCCAGCCCCAGAACGGCGGGGCGACGATGCGCAGGACCTGCGGCAGCGTCAGCAGCACCGCGATCTCGGCGATCGACAGTCCGCGCGAGTCGAACCACAGGCTGAGGTAGGGCGAGAACAGCCCGACGAAGGCGAAGTACGCGGCGTACAGCGCGCGCACGCCGCCGGTGCCGATCGACCTCATCGGCGGGGCCGCGCCGGGCTCAGGCGGCGGCGCCGGGGATGATCGGCGTGGCGACGCGCACGTCGCCGCACTGGGCGCGGTGGCGCAGCGCGTGGTCCATCAGCACCAGCAGCAGCATCGCCTCGGCGATCGGGGTGGCGCGGATGCCGACACAGGGGTCGTGCCGGCCGAGCGTCTCGACCTCGGTCGGGGCGCCGTCGATGTCGATCGAGCGGCGCGGGGTGCGGATGCTCGAGGTCGGCTTGATGGCGATGGAGACGGTGATCGGCTGGCCGGTGGAGATGCCGCCGAGCACGCCGCCGGCGTTGTTGCCGACGAAGCCCGAGGGCGTGAGCTCGTCGCCGTGCTCGCTGCCCTTCTGGGCGACGCTGGCGAAGCCGGCGCCGATCTCGACACCCTTGACGGCGTTGATGCCCATCATCGCGTGGGCGATGTCGGCGTCGAGCTTGTCGAACAGCGGCTCGCCGAACCCGGGCGGCACGCCTTCGGCGAGCACGTCGATGCGTGCGCCGCAGGAGTCGCCGGCGCGGCGCAGCGCGTCCATGTAGGCCTCGAGCTGCGGCACGACCGCGGCGCTGGCCGCGAAGAACGGATTGCGCGGCACCTCGGCCCAGTCGTCGAGGGGCACGGGGATCTCGCCGAGCTGGCTCATGCGGCCGCGCACGGCGATCCCGTGCTGCAGCGCGAGCCACTTGCGGGCGATGGCGCCGGCGGCGACGACCGGCGCGGTCAGGCGGGCCGACGACCGGCCGCCGCCGCGCGGGTCGCGGACCCCGTACTTGTGCAGGTAGGTGTAGTCCGCGTGCCCGGGCCGGAAGGTCCGCGCGATCGCCGAATAGTCCTTGCTGCGCTGGTCCTCGTTGCGGATCAGCAGCGCGATGGGGGTGCCGGTGGTCAGGCCCTCGTAGGTGCCCGACAGGATCTCGACGCGGTCGGGCTCCTGGCGCTGCGTGACGTGGCGCGAGGTGCCGGGGCGGCGCCGATCGAGGTCCGGCTGGAGGTCGGCCTCGGTGAGGGCGAGTCCGGGCGGACAGCCGTCGACGACGCAGCCGATCGCGGGGCCGTGCGACTCGCCGAAGGTGGTCACCGTGAACAGATGCCCGAAACCGTTGCCGGACATGGCGTTATGCTTGTCGGTTCTGTTGGAAACTCGGCATTTTAGCCGCAACCCCGGAGACAGCCCCATGGACCTTCGATTCGAGAGCCGCCGACGGCTGATGCTGGCCGCCGCAGCGGCCGGTGCCCTGCCCGGCGCAGCGCGCGCACAGGCCTACCCCGCCCGCCCGATCCGGCTGATCGTGCCCTTCGCCCCCGGCGGCACCACCGACATCGTCGCGCGCGTCGTCTCGGACAAGCTTCGCGAGAACCTCGGGCAGTCCGTCGTCGTCGAGAACAAGGCGGGTGCGGGCGGCGCGATCGGCGCGATGGAAGTCGTGCGCGCCCCGGCCGACGGCTACATCCTCGGCATGGGCACGGTGTCGACGACCGCGGCCAATCCGGCGATCAACGCCAAGATCGGCTACGACCCGAACAGCGACTTCACGCCGATCACGAACCTCGCGGCGACGCCGAACGTGATCGCCGTGCATCCCTCGTTCCCGGCGCGCGACTTCAAGGCCTTCGTCGAGGAGCTGCGCCGCAACCCGGGCAAGTACTCGTACGCGAGCTCCGGCACGGGCGGCATCGGTCACCTGCAGACCGAGCTGTTCAAGTCGCTCACGCGTGCTTTCATGACGCACATCCCGTACCGCGGTGCGGGCCCGGCGCTCGCCGACGTGGTCGCCGGCCAGGTGCCGATCATCTTCGACAACATGCCCTCGGCCCTGCCCTTCATCAAGGAAGGCCGGCTGATCCCGATCGTCGTCGCCGCGCCGCAGCGCCTCGCCGTGCTGCCGAACGTGCCGACCTTCAAGGAAGTCGGCCTCGAGCCGGTGAACCGCATGGCCTACTACGGGCTGCTCGGCCCGAAGGGCCTGCCGCAGCCGATCGTCGACCGGCTGTACGCCGCCGCGAAGAAGACGCTCGAGGATCCGGGCGTGGCCAAGCGCATCGCCGACACCGGCTCGCTGGTCGTCGCCAACACGCCGAAGGAGTTCGCCCAGCAGATCGCCGCCGAGTACGAGGTGTACAAGAAGGTGGTGACCGAGCAGAAGCTCAAGCTCGACTGATGGACGCGGCCGCCCTGGGGTTCGATGCGTCGCGCTGGGTCGGGCGCACGACGCGCACGCGCATCCGCGCGGTCCGCGAGACCGTCGAGATGCTCGAGGCCTCGCTCGACCGGCCGGCGCTCGCCCCCTCGGCGCCGATGCCGGCGCTGCGCCACTGGCTGTGGCTGTTCGCGCCGCCGACCGCGCCCAGCGCGGTGCTGACGGCCGACGGCCATCTGCCGCGCGGGGAGCTCGCACCCGACTGGCCGCTGCCGCGCCGGATGTGGGCCGCGAGCGACGTCGCCTTCCTCGAGCCGGTGCCGCTCGACACCGTGATGGAACGGGTGAGCACCATCGAGTCGGCGACGATCAAGACCGGCCGCAGCGGCACGCTCGGCTTCGTGATGCTGCGCCATCACTGGCTGCTGCCGGACGGACGCTGTGCGATCGACGATGCGCAGACGGTGGTCTACCGGGAAGCGGTGGCGGCCGGCGCGGCGCCTTCGGCATCGGCCGCGCCCGCCGCGCCTGCTGCCCCGATGCCTGCGCCCGGCGACTGGAGCGTCACGCACCTGCCCGATCCGGTGCGCCTCTTCCGCTACTCGGCGCTCAGCTTCAACTCGCACCGGATCCACTACGACCTGCCCTACACGAGCGGCGTCGAAGGCTATCCGGGGCTGGTGGTGCACGGGCCGCTGATGGGCACGCTGATGCTCGACGCGTTCCAGGACGCGCATCCGCAGGCCCGCGTGCGGCGCTTCGCGTTCCGCGCGCTGGCGCCTGCGTTCGCGGACGCACCGATCACCTGCGGCGGGGTCGCCGAGGGCGACGGCCGCGCGAAGCTGTGGGTGCGCGGGGCGGACGGGCGCGAGCACGTCGCGGGCGAGGTCAGCTTCGACTGAGGCCCCGGCCGGGGCGCGTCGCCGCCCCGATCGCGGCCGCCCGGACGGGTGGCCGCAGACTCAGGCTCGCAGCCGCGCCAGCACGGTCTCGCGCGGCATCAGCGCGAGCATCGCGTCCACCGACGGGGTCTGTGCGCGACCGAAGACCTTCAGGCGCACCGGCACCGCGAGCTGCGGCATCTTCACGCCGTGCGCGCCCAGCGTGTCCTTGATCGCCGCGGCGATGCCGGCCTTCGACCACTCGCAGGACGCGAGCCGATCGGCCAGCCCCGCGATCGCGGGCACGGCCTCGGGCTTCGTCTGCGCGGCGAGCTCTTCGGCCAGCGCCGGGTTCGAATGCGCGGGGTCGATCCACAGCATCTCGGCCAGGTCAGCCAGTTCCTCGAGCGTCGCCGCACGGTCCTTGAAGAGCGCGCAGGCGGCGGCCAGATCGGGGGCGCCGGGCGCATCCGTCGCGACGCCGCGGCCGCGCAGGCGCGCCGCCGTGCCTTCCGCGAGCACCGCGTCGGGCAGCGCCTTGAGGTAGTGGGCGTTGAGCCACTTCAGCTTGTCGACGTCGAACTGCGAGGGCGAGTGCGACAGGTGCGTGCCGTCGAACCACGAGACCAGCTGCTCGCGGCCGAACACTTCCTCGTTGCCGTGGCTCCAGCCGAGCCGCGCGAGGTAGTTGATGACCGCCTCGGGCAGGTAGCCGTCGGTGTCGTACTGCATCACCGACACCGCGCCGTGGCGCTTCGAGAGCTTCTGGCCATCCGCGCCGTGGATCATCGGCACGTGGCCGTAGCGCGGCAGCACGGCGCCCAGCGCGCGCAGCACGTTGATCTGGCGCGGCGTGTTGTTGACGTGGTCGTCGCCGCGGATCACGTGGGTGATCCGCATGTCCCAGTCGTCGACGCAGACGCAGAAGTTGTAGGTCGGCGTGCCGTCGGAGCGTGCGATGACGAAGTCGTCGAGTTCGGCGTTGCCGATCGAGATCGGGCCCTTGACCAGGTCGTCCCAGGCGACGTCGCCGTCGTCCGGGTTGCGGAAGCGCACCACCGGCTTGGCGTCGGCCGGCGGCACGAGCCCCAGGCGCGCGCGGTTCTCGGGCCGCCAGCGGCCGTCGTAGCGCGGCTTGTCGCCGCGGGCGCGCTGCGCCTCGCGCATCGCGTCGAGCTCGGCGGGCGTGCTCCAGCAGTGGTAGGCCGTGCCCGCCTCGAGCATCTGCCCGATGACCTCGCGGTACCGGTCCATCCGCTGCATCTGGTAGAACGGGCCCTCGTCGTGCGCGAGGCCCAGCCACGCCATGCCGTCGAGGATCGCCTGCACCGCCTCGGGCGTGGAGCGCTCGACGTCGGTGTCCTCGATCCGCAGGATGAAGGTGCCGCCGTGATGCCGCGCGAACGCCCAGGCGAACAGCGCCGTGCGGGCGCCGCCGATGTGCAGGAAGCCGGTGGGCGACGGGGCGAAGCGGGTGCGGACGGTCGGGTCGGGCATGGCGGGGGCGGGTGCGGAAGGCCGGGTGACGGGCGCGGGACGCCCCGGCCGGCGGGAAGGCGCCGATTCTAGTCGATGGCCGCAGCGGCAAGACGGCGATGCGCCACGGCCCGGCCCGGCGACCCGCTACCATGCGGGAATGATCGTCACCTCCTCCTGGCAGGGCCTCGAGACCCTGCTCATCGACACCGGCCTCGCCCGCTGCGAGATCGCGCTGCAGGGCGCACAGGTGCTGTCGTTCGTGCCGCGCGGCGACGGGCGCGACCTGCTGTGGTGCTCGCCCGCCCGCCTCGAGCCGGGCCGCCCGGTGCGCGGCGGCGTGCCCGTCTGCTGGCCGTGGTTCGCCAAGCAGGACCGGCCGGCCGACGCGGTCCAGCACGGCTTCGTGCGCCGCATGGCGTGGCGCGTGACCACCTGCGCCGAACGTCCGGACGGACAGGTTCGCGTGGTGCTGCAGGTGGCCGCGCCCGCCGGCGGCTGGCCCGACGGGCTGGGGTGGCCGCAGGCCTGCACCCCCGAGCTCGAGCTGCTGGTGGGCGAGACGCTGCAGATGTCGCTGCGCACCGTCAACGGGAGCGACACGCCGGTGACCCTGACGCAGGCGCTCCACACCTACTTCCGCGTGGGCGACGTGCGGCAGGCCGGCGTCGAGGGCCTGCGGGGGCTGCGGTACCTGGACAAGCTGCGCGAGTTCGCCGAGTTCGGCCAGGACGTGGCCTGGACCTTCGAGGGGGCCTGCGACCGGATCTACCTGCGCAGCGGCGCCCGGCACCGCATCATCGATCCGGTGCTCGGCCGCTCGATCCTGGTCGAGTCCCGGCACTCGTCGTCGACGGTCGTCTGGAACCCGGGTGCCGAGGGGATCGGCGCGCTCGGCGACGTGCCGCTCGCCGACTGGTACCAGTACCTGTGCGTCGAGGCCGGCAACTGCGCGCCGCTCGACCGGATCACCCTCGGACCGGGCGAGGAGACGACGCTGGTGCAGCGGATCAGCGCGCTGCCGCTCTGAGCGGTCGCGCCGTCGACGCTGCTGGTTTTGCGCGGCGACGGTTTCGTGGCATGATTCGCGCCCTCGAAACCGGATGCGTGGAAGTGCAGCGCGTCCCGGCATTCGGGCGGTTAGCTCAGCGGTAGAGCACTGCCTTCACACGGCAGGGGTCACTGGTTCGATCCCAGTACCGCCCACCA
>CAIUGQ010000616.1 GCA_903898725.1 uncultured Burkholderiales bacterium
ATCGTCGACTCGATGGTCGGTGACCTCGTGATGCCCTTCGTCGCCGCGCTGATCGGCGGGAAGGTCGACTTCACGAACATGTACTTCGTGCTCGGCACCCTCCCCGACGGCATCGCCAACAATCTCGACGCGATCAAGAAGGCCGGCGTGCCGGTCTTCGCGTACGGCAGCTTCATCACCATCCTGATCAACTTCATCCTGCTGGCCTTCGTGATCTTCATGCTGGTCCGCTACCTGAGCCGCGTGAAGGCGAAGTTCAGCGCCGAGGAAGCGGCCGCCGCGCCGCCGGCGGCCCCGCCCGCCGCCGAAGTGCTGCTGGCCGAGATCCGCGACGAGCTCAAGCGCCGGCCTGCCTGAACGCCGGACCGCGGGGACCGACACACCGTCCGGCCGGATCCGACGACCCGGTCGGCCGACGCGCCCCGCGGTGCCTCAGACCGGATTCGGGTCGTCGACGAACTCGACCTCGATGCCGAAGCGCGCGGCCACCGCCGCCCCCAGCGCCTGCACGCCGTAGCGCTCGGTCGCGTGGTGCCCGGCGGCCGCGTAGACCACCCCCGCCTCGCGGGCCAGATGGGTGGTACGTTCGGCGATCTCGCCGCTCACGAAGGCATCCGCCCCCGCATCGATCGCCTGCTGCAGCATGTCCTGCGCGGCACCGGTGCACCAGGCCACCCGCCTGATGGGGCGACCGAGCTCGCCCACCAGCAGCGGCTCCCGGTCGAGCGCCCCGCGCAGCCGCGCCGCCAGGCTCGGCGCGTCGACGGGCTCGGGCAGTTCGGCGATCCGCATCAGCCCGTCGCGCCCGAACGTGTCGCCGTCGGGCCAGCCGAGTCGGCGCGCGAGCTGCACGTTGTTGCCGAGCTCGGGATGCACGTCCAGCGGCAGGTGGTAGGCGTACAGGCCGATGCCGTGCGCCAGCAGCGTGGCGAGCCGTTCGCGCTTGGTGGCCACCACACGGGGGTCCTCGCCGCGCCAGAACCAGCCGTGATGGACGAGGATCGCCTGGGCACCGCGGGCCGCGGCCGCCCGCACCAGCGCGAGGCTCGCGGTGACGCCGGTGACGATGCGCCGCACATCGGGCTCGCCTTCCACCTGCAGACCGTTCGGGCAATAATCGTCGAAGCGCCGCGCCTCGAGCAGTCCGTCGAGCCACGCGGCGAGATCCGCGCGCGACACCGATCGCGCTGCGCCCGGCCCGCCCTGCCGCCTCCCGCCCTCGCTCGCGTTCATGCTGAAGAAGCTCTGGTTGACGTTTGCCCAGGCCGTCGCGGTCGGGCTCGCCGGTGTCTTCGTGGTCGCGACGCTGCGACCCGAGTGGCTGCCCGAGCGGCTCTCGCCGCCTCCGCCGATTCCGGCACCGGTCCGCGAGGCGCCGGCCCCCGGGGCCGCCGCCGGTGCGCCGGCGGCGTCGATTCTGTCATACGCCGAGGCGGCCCGCCGCGCGACGCCCACCGTGGTCAACGTGTTCACGACCAAGGAGACGCGTGCCGCGCCCGATCACCCGTTCTTCAACGACCCGCTGTTTCGCCGGTTCTTCGGTGACCAGCAGCGCCGCCAGCAGAACTCGAGCCTCGGCTCGGGGGTGGTGGTCGGCGACGACGGCACGATCCTCACCAACCACCACGTGATCGATGGCGCCGACGGCATCGAGGTGCTGCTGGCCGACGGTCGCCGTGCCAAGGCGAAGCTGGTCGGCTCCGACCCGGAGACGGACCTCGCGGTGCTGCGCATCGGACTGCCCGACGTGCCCTCGATCGTGCTGGCCGACTCGGACAACGCGAAGATCGGCGACGTCGTGCTGGCGATCGGCAATCCCTTCGGCGTCGGCCAGACGGTCACCATGGGCATCGTGTCGGCGCTCGGGCGTACCCAGCTCGGCATCAACACCTTCGAGAACTTCATCCAGACCGATGCGGCGATCAACCCGGGCAACTCGGGCGGCGCGCTGGTCGACACCGAGGGTCGGCTGCTCGGCATCAACACCGCGATCTACTCTCGCAGCGGCGGCTCGCTCGGCATCGGCTTCGCGATCCCGACCTCCACCGCGCGCAGCGTGATGGAGCAGATCGTGCGCAACGGGGCGGTGGTGCGCGGCTACATCGGCGTCGAGCCCCAGGACATCACGCCCGAACTCGCGCAGGCCTTCAAGCTGCCGCGCAAGGACGGCGCGATCATCGCCGGCGTGATGAAGGGCGGACCCGCCGACCGGGCGGGCGTGCGGACCGGCGACATCCTGATCGAGGTCGACGGCCGGTCGGTCAGCAACACCGCGACGATGCTCAACGTGATCGCGCAGCTGCAGCCGGGCAGCACCGGCCGGTTCACCTTCGTGCGCGACGGCCGCGAGACCGTGCTGCCGATCACCGTCGGGCGTCGGCCCAAGCCCGGGCAGTAGCAGCCGCCGGGCGATCGCGCTCGGGCGGCACTGAGGCGACCTTAGGCGCGCCTCGATCGCGCAGCTCGCAGGCCCTCAGCTGACCTCAGACGGCCTCGAGGCGCAGCCCGGCCGGCGTGACGGTGCCGGCGAGCCGCGTCGCGCGGCGCGAGAAGACGAAGTCGTCGAGGGCGTCGTCGGGCGCGAGGCCCGCCTCGCTCGACAGCAGCACCAGCTCCCCCGGTGCCCCCGGCGCGACGCCAGGGCGATCCGAGCCGAACGACAGCCGACCGCCCGCGACCGCCCGGCGCCAGAGCGCGGTGCCCGGATGCGGGCTGTCGGCATCGACCAGCACCGCCCTCGCCTGCCGGCGCAGCCGGGCCTGGTATTCGAGCCAGCGCAGTTCCTCGGCGGCGTCGGTGCCGACGTTGCTGTCGCTGCCGATGGACATGCGCCCCCCTGCGGCGAACCACTCCTCGACCGGGAAGAAGCCGTCGCCGAGGTTGGCCTCGGTCGTCGTGCACAGGCACACGGTCGCGCCGCGCGCGCGGACCTCGCGCAGCTCGCCGGGCGTCGCATGCGTGGCGTGGACCAGCGTCCAGCGGTGGTCGACCGGCGCGTTCGCGCATAGCCACGCGATCGGGGTCTGACCGAGCGCGGCGCGCGCATCGCGCACTTCGGCCTGCTGCTCCGAGACATGGATGTGCACCGGGCAGTCGGGCAGCAGCGCCTCGCGCAGCTCGAGCAGCCAGCGCAGGTCCTCGGGGTCGCAGGCCCGCAGCGAGTGCGGCGCCACGCCGAGCCTGAGCATGCCGCGCAGCGCGGGGTCGGCCGCCTGCACGAGCAGCGCCTCGATCAGCCGACGATAGTCGTCGCGGGCGAGCGCGAAGCGCGCCTGCCGGGGCCCGAGCTCGGCACGGCCGAAGCCGCCCCAGCGATAGAGCACCGGCAGCAGCAGCAGCGTGATGCCAGCCGCAGCGGCGGCGCGCGCGAGCGCCTGCGCGGCCTCGAGGGCGGTCGCGAGCGAGGCGCGACGCCCGGGCTCGCCGCCGAGTCGGTGCAGGTAGTGGAACTCGGCGACCGACGTGTAGCCCGCCGCACGGAGCCGACGGTACAGCGCGGTGGCGGTGCGCTCGAGGCCCGCGGCGTCGAGCGAGGTGAGCGACGCGTACATGCGCTCGCGCCACGTCCAGAACGAGTCGCCATGCCCGCCCGCCCGCTCGGCGAGGCCGGCGATGCCGTACTGGAAGGCATGACAGTGCGCGTCGGGCAGGCCGGGCACGACGAGGTCCGCGCTCGCGTCGGCGGGCTCGGCGGCGATGGGCCGGACGACCCCGCGCGGCTCGGCGCGGACGGGCGCGTCCTCGATCGCCGCGATGCGACCGTCGTCGCCGATCAACAGGCGCGCGTCGGGCCGCCATCCGGCCTCGGTGAGCAGCCATCGGGCATCGATGCGGATCATCGGCCTATGATACGGAGATGCCCTGGAAAGCCGAAACGTGAAGGTCGACGCCGTCATCGAACACTGCCACGTGGCGACGATGGCCGGCGAGGGACTCGGCGAGGTGCGCGATGCGCTCGTCGCGCTCTCGGCGGGCCGCATCGCGTGGGTCGGCCCGCGCAGCGCGGCGCCCCGCATGCAGGCCACCGACGGCGACGGTGCGCCCCTCGCCTACGACGCGCGGGGCGGCTGGCTGACGCCGGGGCTGGTCGATGCGCACACGCATCTGGTCTACGCCGGCGACCGCGCCCACGAGTTCGAGATGCGCCTCGAGGGCGCGAGCTACGAGGACGTCGCACGCGCCGGAGGCGGCATCCTGTCGACGGTCCGCGCGACCCGCGCCGCCGACGAGGCGGCGCTGGCAGCGGCCGCCTCGAGGCGGCTCGAGCGGCTGCTCGCGGAGGGCGTGACGACGGTGGAGATCAAGTCGGGCTACGGCCTGGACGCCGACACCGAGCTGCGCATGCTGCGGGTCGCGCGCACGCTCGGCGCCTCGCACGGCGTGCGCGTGGCCACCACGCTGCTGGCCGCGCACGCGCTGCCGCCCGAGTACGCCGGCCGCGCCGACGACTACATCGACGCCATCGCCTCCGACTGGCTGCCGCGCGCCGCCCGCGAAGGCCTCGCCGACGCGGTCGACGCCTTCTGCGAGCGCATCGCGTTCAGCCCGGCCCAGTGCACCCGCGTGTTCGACGCGGCCCACGCGCTGGGGCTGCCGGTCAAGCTGCATGCGGACCAGCTCACGGACCTCGGCGGCGCCGCACTCGCAGCCCGCCACGGCGCGCTCTCGGCCGACCACCTCGAGTGGACGAACGAGGACGGCGTAGCCGCGATGGCGGCCGCCGGCACGGTCGCGATGCTGCTGCCCGGCGCCTTCTACTTCCTGCGCGAGACCCGCCTGCCGCCGATCGAGGCGCTGCGCCGGCACCGGGTGCCGATCGCCATCGCGACCGACTGCAATCCCGGCTCGTCGCCGCTCGCCTCGCCGCTGCTGGCGATGAACATGGCGTGCACGCTGTTCCGGCTCACGCCCACCGAAGCGATCGCCGGCTTCACCGTGCAGGCGGCCCGGGCGCTCGGACTGGGGCACGAGCTGGGCACGATCGAGGCGGGCCGCCGCGCCGACCTCGCGCTCTGGGACGTGGGCCGCCCTGCCGAGCTCGCCTACGCGATGGGCGCTGCCCCGCTGGTCAGGCGCTGGCACGACGGGCGCTGAACCCGCGACAGCGGCGACCCGGTTCATCCGGGTGCGCCCCTTGTTATTGCGAACGATTCTCATTAACATCAGTGCACCGACGACCTCCGGAGCACTGACGATGACCCACCCCCCGACCCGCCTGCCCGTCCCGCGGCCTCGCTGAGCGACCGCCCATGGACCCCCGCGACGTTCCGCCCGCCGACGGTCGCCCCGAGACGCTGCTGGCCGCCACGATCCTGCTGATGTCGGCCTATGCGCGCGAGGGCGGCAGTCCGCGCCTGGCCGGCGCGGTGCTGCGCCACCTCGAGCTGCTCGCCGACCGCGGCGACGTGCCCGGCGTGATCGCGGCCACCTGCGAGCATGCGGCCGACCTGTGGGTCGGGCTGTCTCGGGTCTCGGCACCGCCGACGACGGCGGCCTCCGGGGCCCGCCCGGCCACCGCCGCCGCCGCGGGCATGCGGGCGCTGCTGCGGCTGGTGACCGAGCGCGGACCGGCCGCCCCGGGCGTCAGCCCTTGAGCGCCCAGTCGAGCGCGCGGCCCAGGCAGGCCTGCAGCAGCGGACGCAGCCGCGCGCTCAGCGCCGCATCGAACGCGAAGGGCGCCGACTCGTCCATGTAGATCGCCTGGGCCATCTCCAGCTGGATCGCATGGACACCGTCGCCCGGGCGCCCGTAGTGACGGGTGATGTGACCGCCCTTGAAGCGCCCGTTCAGCATCCACGAGTAGTGGCGTTGCGCCCACACAGGGGCGAGCACCGCGTGGATCAGCTCCAGGTCGCAGGCGGCACCGCTGGCGGTGCCGAAGTTCAGGTCCAGCAGCCGGCCCTCGAAGAGCCGCGGCAGCACCGAGGCGATCGAGTGGGCATCCCAGAGCACGACGCGCGGGTGCTGCGCGCGCAGCCGAGCGAGCTCGCCCGACAGCGCGTCGTGGTACGGACGCCACCAGCGCTCGCGGCGCTCGGCGATCTGCGTGTCGGTCGGCGACGCGTCGACCCAGACCGGTTCGCCGCGGAAGGTCTCGGTGGGCACGAGGCCGGTGGTCGTCATGCCCGGATACAGGCTCGAGCCATCGGGCGGCCGGTTCAGGTCGATGACGTAGCGCGACTGCGTCGCCACGATCACCGTGGCGCCGAGCGATCCGAGAAAGTCGTAGAGGCGCGGGAGATGCCAGTCGGTGTCGACGAGCGTCGCGGCCTCGGGCGTCAGCCGGGCGGCGATGTCCGCGGGCAGCCCAGTGCCGACATGCGGCATCGACACCACCAGCGGCGCGTCGCCGCGGATCAGCTCGAAGGCGGGGTCGGAGGTGTCGCGTTCGAAGGCGATCATGACGGAGTCCTGGGCGTCGGGTTCGGGGTGAGATGCGCGGCGCGGTCGGCGCCGGTCGTGGTGGCAGCCAGGGCGGCGCAGGCCTGCGCGGACAGCGCCGCGGCCCCGGGCGGTCCGATCGCCACGTCGAGGAGCAGCGCCTCGCCGAGCGCACGGGGCGCCGCGTCCTCGGGGTCGAGCACGAGCAGCATGCCGGCCTCGAGCACGCGGTCGCCCGCAGCGAGCCGGCCGCGCTGCAGCCAGCAGGCATGCACCGCCGCACCGGCATCCGACACGCCCCGTGACCAGTCGGCATCGAGCGCGGCACCGTCGGCAAGCGTGACGCGGCGCATCGAACCGGCACGGCGCCCGCGCGCGAGCATCAGGTTCAGCGCCCGGCAGCGCCCGGACGAAGGCAGTCGCGCCTCGGGCGACGCCTCGCCGTCGAAGGCCAGCGGCGGGCCATCGGCCTCGTGAAGGTCGGCGAGGCCCGATGGCGCGAAGCGCAGCGCCACCGAGCCTTCCACCGGCGCGAACACCCGGTCGACGCCGGGCAGCCGCGAGAACGCACCGTCGCGGTCGATGTCGGCGAGGCTCAGCCGCCAGTCGAACGCGGGCCCGTCGGAGGCGCCGCGCGGCTGCGCCTCGAGTGCGAGGTCGCGGGTGGTGCCGCCGCCATTCGCCCAGGGCTGCGGCAGGCAGTCGGCCGCGACGACGACGCGCATCGCCGCTTCAGCCGCGCGGGACCATCGGCAGGTCCAGGCCCTGTGCGTGCGCGCAGTCGATGGCCTCCTCGTAGCCCGCGTCGGCATGGCGCATCACGCCGGTGGCCGGATCGTTCCACAGCACGCGCGACAGCCGGGCATCGGCCGCCTCGCTGCCGTCGCAGACGATCACCACGCCCGAGTGCTGCGAGTAGCCGATGCCGACGCCGCCGCCGTGGTGGATCGACACCCAGGTCGCGCCACCCGCGACGTTGAGCATCGCGTTGAGCAGCGGCCAGTCGGCGACCGCGTCCGAGCCGTCGCGCATCGCCTCGGTCTCGCGGTTCGGGCTGGCGACCGAACCGGTGTCGAGGTGGTCACGGCCGATGACGATCGGCGCCTTGAGTTCGCCGCGACGGACCATCTCGTTGAACGCGAGGCCCGCGCGATGCCGCTCGCCGAGACCGAGCCAGCAGATCCGCGACGGCAGGCCCTGGAACGCGATGCGGTCGCGCGCCGCGTCGAGCCACGCATGCAGGTGCCGGTCCTCGGGGAACAGTTCCTTCACCTTCGCGTCGGTCCGGTAGATGTCCTCGGGGTCGCCCGACAGCGCGACCCAGCGGAACGGTCCCTTGCCGCGGCAGAACAGCGGCCGGATGCACGCCGGCACGAACCCCGGGTAGTCGAACGCACGCGCCACGCCCGCGTCCTTGGCGACCTGCCGGATGTTGTTGCCGTAGTCGATCACCGGCACGCCGGCGTCGTGCCAGGCGAGCATCGCCTGCACGTGGGTCGCACACGAGGCGCGTGCCGCGTCGCTCAGTTCGCGACGCTCGGCCTCGGTGCCCTCGCGCCGAACCTGCCACCAGCGGGCCTCGCTCCAGCCTGCCGGCAGGTACCCGTTGACCAGGTCGTGCGCCGAGGTCTGGTCGGTGACCGCATCGGGCCGGATGCCGCGCGCGACCCACGCGGGCAGCAGTTCGGCGGCGTTGCCGAGCAGGCCGATCGAGATCGCGCGGCCCCCCGCGTGCGCCTCGGCGATCATCCGCAGCGCCTCGTCGATGTCGCGGGCCTGCGCATCGAGGTAGCGCGTGCGCAGCCGCATGTCGATGCGAGACTGCTGGCACTCGACCACCACGCACGAGGCACCGGCGAGCACCGCCGCGAGCGGCTGCGCGCCGCCCATGCCGCCCAGGCCGGCGGTGAGGATCCAGCGGCCGCGCCAGTCGCCGCCGTAGCGCTGGCGACCGAGCTCGACGAAGGTCTCGTAGGTCCCCTGCACGATGCCCTGCGAGCCGATGTAGATCCACGAGCCGGCCGTCATCTGGCCGTACATCATCAGGCCCTTGCGGTCGAGCTCGTCGAAGTGCGCCCAATCGGCCCACTTGCCGACGAGGTTCGAATTCGCGAGCAGCACGCGCGGCGCATCGGGATGGGTGCGGAAGACGCCGACCGGCTTGCCCGACTGGATCAGCAGGCTCTCGTCGTCGCCCAGGCGCCGGAGCGTCGCGACGATCGCGTCGAACGACGCCCAGTCGCGCGCGGCCCGACCGATGCCGCCGTAGACCACCAGCTCGTCGGGGTTCTCGGCGACCTCGGGATCGAGGTTGTTCATCAGCATCCGCAGCGGCGCCTCGGTGAGCCAGCTGCGGGCACTGAGCGTGCTGCCGCGCGGCGAGCGGACCGGGCGCGCGCCCAGCGAGCGCGAGGCGGACGAGCCCGGCGCGGGCACTGCGGGATCGGCCGCGCCGAGCGCGGCTCCGGGGACGGGTGCGTTCATCACGATCTCCTCGGCGGACCCGCAGGGCGATCGGCCGCCGCGCGGCCTGCCATGCGCCACGGCGGGCACATCGGATGGTTGCATGGTCCGCTTTTATTGTCTATACAATTGGCATGCCCGCCCGCCCGCGCTACCAGCAGGTCAAGGATCTCGTCCGCGAGCGGATCGCCGCCGGCGAGCTCGTCGAGGGCGACCCGCTGCCCTCCGAGGCGGCGCTGGCGGAGACCCTCGGCTTCTCGCGGCTCACGGTGCACCGGGCCCTGCGCGAGCTCACCGCGGAAGGCGTGCTGCTGCGCTTTCGCCGGCGCGGCACCTTCGTCGCGCCGCTCGCGCCGCAGTCGTCGGCGATCACCGTCGAGCCGATCGAACGCCAGGTCGCGCTGCGCGGGCACCGGCACGGTGCGCGCCTGATCGAGGTCGGGGCGCTGAAGGCCGACGCGCCGCTCGCCGAGCGGCTCGAGCTGCGCGCCGGCACGCGCGTCTTCCACTCGCGCCTGGTGCACCTCGAGGACGGCGTGCCCATCCAGCTCGAGGAACGCCACGTCAACCCGCGCGTGGTTCCCGACTACCTGTCGATCGACTTCGCGACGACCACGCCGGCACAGTACTTGCAGGAGCATTACCCGCTGCGCGAGGTCGAGCACGTGATCATCGCCGAGTCCGCGGACGCGGCCATCGCGGCGCTGCTCGACGTGCCGCTCGGCAGCGCGTGCCTGACGATCCTGCGCCGGACCTGGTCGAACGGCCGCGTGGCCACCTGTGCGCGGCTGGTCCATCCCGGCACGCGCTTTCGCCTCTTCAACCGCTTCCGTCCCGGATGAACGCGTCGCGACGCTATCATCCGGCTCGTTTTCCGCAGCCGCCGCGCTGCCCGCCCGTCATCGAGGAGATGCCCTTGAAACCGTTCCGCCGCCTGTCACTGCGCCGCCCCGGCGCGCTCGCCGCCGCCTCGGCCGCCCTGGTCGCCGCCGCCCTCGCCACGACACCGGCGCACGCGCAGCAGGAGACGAAAGTCGCCATCGGCATGTCCGGCTGGACCGGCTTCGCGCCGCTGACCCTCGCGAAGGAGGCCGGCATCTTCAAGAAGAACGGCCTGGACGTGACCATCAAGAAGATCCCGCAGGCATCGCGCCACCTCGCGATCGCCTCGGGCGACATCCAGTGCGCGGCCACCACCGTCGAGACCTGGGTCGTGTGGAACGCCAACGGCGTCGCGACGAAGCAGCTGTTCCAGCTCGACAAGAGCTTCGGTGCCGACGGCATGGCCGTGCGCGGCGACATCAAGAGCTTCGCCGACCTGAAAGGCAAGACCATCGCCGCGTCGGCGCCCGGCACCGCGCCGTACTTCACGATGGCCTGGATGCTGAAGAAGAACGGCCTGTCGCTGAAGGACGTGAAGGTCGTCAACATGGAGCCCGGCCCGGCCGCGCAGGCCTTCGTCGCCGGCCAGAGCGGCCTGGACGCCGCGATGACCTACGAGCCCTTCCTGTCGACGGTCCGCGACAAGCCCGAGGCCGGCCGGATCATCGCGACGACCCTCGATTACCCGATGGTGATGGACACCTTCGGCTGCACGCCGCAGTTCATCGCGGGCAACGAGCGTGCAGTCAAGGCACTCGCCGACAGCTACTTCGAGGCGCTCGAGATGATCAAGGCCGATCCGGCCAAGGCGAACGCGATCATGGGCGCCGACGTCAAGCAGAGCGCCGAGGCCTTCGCGAAGTCCTCGTCGTACCTGCGCTGGCAGGACCGGGCGGCCAACCAGCGCTTCTTCGCGGGCGAGTGGCAGCAGTTCACCAAGGAGGCGACCGACCTGCTGCTCGAGCTCGGGATCATCAAGCAGGCGCCCGACCTGAACTCGATCATCGACACGCGCTTCCTCAAGTGAGCCGGCGCATGCCGCGCGCGCGCGGCCCCGCGGGGGGCCGCGCGTGAAGCCCCTGCAGCCCGTCTCGGCCGGCGCACGCGTCGGCCTGGGCATCACGTTCTTCGTGCTGTTCTTCGCCGCGTGGGCCGCCGCCACGCTCGGCGGCTTCGTCTCGAAGACCTTCCTCGCCGACCCGCTGACGATGCTGCGCGACGGCACCACGCTGCTCGTCGAGCACGGCTTCGCGCACGACATCGGCATGACCATGTGGCGCGTGGTGGGCGGCTTCCTGCTCGCCGCGGTGCTCGCGGTGCCGCTCGGCCTCGCGATGGGCGCCTACAAGGCGATCGAGGCGCTGCTCGAGCCCTTCGTGTCGTTCGCCCGCTACCTGCCCGCCTCCGCCTTCATCCCGCTGCTGATCCTGTGGGCCGGCATCGGCGAGCTGCAGAAGCTGCTGGTGATCTTCATCGGCTCGTTCTTCCAGCTGGTGCTGATGGTCGCGGTGGTGGTGGGCAACACGCGGCGCGACCTGGTCGAGGCGGCCTACACGCTCGGCACCTCGGACCGCACGCTGCTCACCCGAGTGGTGCTGCCGAACGCCGCGCCCGAGATCGCCGAGATCCTGCGCCTCGTGCTCGGCTGGGCGTGGACCTACGTCATCGTCGCCGAGCTGATCGGCTCGTCCTCCGGCATCGGCCACATGATCATCGACAGCCAGGCACTGCTCGCGACCGGACAGATGATCTTCGGGATCATCGTCATCGGACTGATCGGGCTGGTCACCGATTTCGCGTTCAAGGCCGCGAACCGACGGCTCTTCCCGTGGGCGGCGCTGCGATGAAGGGGCGCTAGGCATGGCCACGCTGTCGATCCGCGAGGTCTCGCGCACCTTCCCCGGCGGGCGGGGCCGCGCGCCGACGCAGGCGCTGTCGGCCTCCTCGCTCGAGGTCGCCGACAACGACTTCATCACCATCCTCGGCCCCTCGGGCTGCGGCAAGTCGACGCTGCTGCGCATCGTGGCCGGCCTCGACGTCGCGAGCTCGGGCACGGTGCTGCTCGACGGCGCGCCGGTCTCGGGCCCGGGCCCCGACCGCGGCATGGTGTTCCAGAGCTACACGCTGTTCCCGTGGCTGACCGTGCGCGAGAACATCTGCTTCGGGCTGCGCGAGAAGGCGGTGCCGGCGGCCCGCCAGAACGAGATCGCCGCGCACTTCATCGCGCAGGTCGGGCTGCGCGGCTTCGAGGACCATTTCCCGAAGATGCTGTCGGGCGGCATGCAGCAGCGCACGGCCCTGGCCCGCGCGCTGGCCAACGATCCCAAGGTGCTGCTGATGGACGAGCCCTTCGGTGCGCTGGACCACCAGACCCGCGAGCTGATGCAGGAGCTGCTGCTCGACATCTGGGGGACGCATCGCAAGACGGTGCTGTTCGTCACCCACGACATCGACGAGGCGATCTTCATGGCCAACCGCGTCGTCGTCATGAGCGCGCGGCCGGGTCGCATCAAGCACGAGGAGACGATCGCCTTCGCGCATCCGCGCGACTACCGGATCAAGACCTCGACCGACTTCGCCCGGCACAAGGCGCGGCTGACCGACGAGATCCGGGTCGAGACGCAGCGCGCCGCGCTGGCGGGCTGAACGCGCATGCCGCCGCGAGCCGGGATGACGCGCGCCTCGGCATGGTTCGCCGCGGTGCTTGCCGCGGTCGCGCTGCCGGGCTGCGCGCTGCTGTCCGCGGCGCCCGACGGGGTGCGGTCGGTCGGCGCGGGACTGGCCGCGCAGGCGGTCTGCTCGGGCGCCTTCGTCGCGGGCCGTGCACCCGAAGGCGTGCTCGCGGCCGACGTGAGGCCGCTCAGCCGCCTGACCGCGATCATCGACGCGACCGCCGACGTCGATGCGCGCAGCGCCACCGGACGCGCCCCCGGCGTCGCGCCGCGGACGGCCCGCCTCGTGGCCGACCGGGGCTGCGTGCTCGATGCACCGCCGCCCGCGCCGGGCGAGGTGCCACCGCCCGCCTTCTCGCGGGGTGCGCCGCGCGCGGCCGACTGGCCGATCGGCGACCGCGCGGTGGCCCCCGGCGCCTGGGGTCCGAGGGTGGACGCGGCGGCGCTCCAGCGGCAGGTGGACAGTGCCTTCGAAGGCGCGGGCGACCCCGCCCGCGCGAACGCGCGCGCCGTCGCGGTGGTGCACGCCGGGCGGCTGCTCGTCGACCGTGGCGCACCCGACTTCCCCGCGGGCACGCCGCTGCTCGGCTGGTCGATGACCAAGACGGTGATGGCCATGCTCGCGCACCAGCTGGACGCCGAGGGCCGTCTCGCCCTGCGGGCACCGGTCGTCGACGCGGCCGACGGCCCGCGGGCGCCGGCCTGGCTCGACGCATGGCGTGCCGATGCGCGGGCCCGCATCACGGTCGAGGACCTGCTGCGGATGCGCGATGGGCTCGACCATGTCGAGGACTATGGCGCCGCGGGCAGCGTGGCACGCATGCTCTACGGACACCGCGACGTCGCCGAGTATGCGGCCGCCGCGCCGGCCGCCGCCGCAGCCGGGGAACGCTGGCGCTACCTCAGCACGAGCACCAACCTGCTGGCGCGCGTGCTGCGTGCCCGCCACACCAGCGATGCCGACTACTGGCGTGCCCCGCATCGCCTGATCCTCGAGCCGATCGGTGCACGGACCGTCACCCTCGCGACCGACGGCGACGGCACGTTCA
>CAIUGQ010000617.1 GCA_903898725.1 uncultured Burkholderiales bacterium
AGCCGAACCACACCAGCAGGATCGGCAGCCAGGCGATGTCGCCGACCGCCTGGAAGAACAGCAGCACCGGCCACAGCGCCGCGTGCGCGCGCCGGCTGGTGCCGATCAGCACGCCGAGCGGGATCGCCAGCACGATGCCCACGGCGGCGCCGGCGGCGAGCCGTCCCACGCTGTCGGCCAGGTACTCGGGGAGGATGCCCTTGTAGACCAGGTCGACGAAGGTCCGCGCGACGTCGGCGGGGCCGGGGAAGAACGCCTTCGGGAACACCTCGAACGCGGCCGTCAGCCACCACGCGGCGAGCAGTGGCACGAACGGCAGGATCGAGCGCAGCGCGGGCCAGGCGGTGGTGGCGCGCACCCAGCCGCGCTGCACGCGCTGCCAGGCGGTGGGCCGCATCGGGATCGGGGGCAGGGTCGAACTCATGCCCTCACCATCCCCCAGCGCTCGCTGGTCAGGCGCTCGAGCGGCGCGAGCAGCAGGCGATCGAGCGCGAGCCACAGCAGGCCGATGACGACCATCCCGAGCACGATCACCTCGGTCTTGTAGAAGTCCCGCGCGGCGAACAGCATGTAGCCGAGGCCGACGTTGGTCGCGATCATCTCGGCGGCGATCAGGCCGCGCCAGGCGAAGCCGAGCCCGGTCCGGATGCCGGTGACGATGTTGGGCAGCGCCCCCGGCAGCAGCACCTCGGTCAGCATCGCGAAGCGGCCCGCACCGAGCGAGGCGGCGGCGTTGCGGACCTGCATCGGGATGCTCGAGACGCCGAGCAGCGTGTTGTAGGCGACGACGAAGAACACCGCATTGAAGATCACGAAGGTGATCGCACCGAACCCGTAGCCGAACCACAGCGTCGCGATCGGGATCCAGGCGATGCCGGCGAGCACCGAGAAGAAGCGCAGCAGCGGGCTGAAGAAGGCCGCGACCGTCGGGCTGACGCCCATCGCCACGCCCAGCGGAATGCCCAGCAGCAGCGCGATGGCGGTGCCGAAGGCGACCCGGCCGAGGCTGGCGGCGATGTGCCGCACCAGCGTGCCGTCGGCGATCGACTCGGCACCCGCCTGCACCACCGCGCCCACCCCCGGGAAGACCCGCGGGTCGACGTCGAAGGCGCGGACGGCCGCCGCCCACAGCACGACCAGCGCGGCGAGCGGCAGCACGAAGGCGGCGGCCGCGCGCGCGCGGCCGGTCAGGCCGCCTCGCGGCCCGCTGTTGCTCATCGGAAGGTGTCTCCTCGTCGTGACGCCGGGCCGTCGAGGGCCGCGTGCGCATCGCCGGGCCCATCCTAGCGTTGCCCGTCGCTGCGGCGCAACCTCGGCACCCGCGACCCGGAATCGTCACGCACCGGTGTCGGAGGGCGCGCCGTTCTGCCGTCCGAACGGTCCGGCGGTCCGGTGCGTCGCCTGCGGCCGACCTCTCGTCGAGCTACAATGCTGCAGTCGCACAACCGACTTCGGCCGTGCGTCCCCGCCGCTTCACGAGAGCGCGGACCGCAGGCCCCCAGGAACCATGGAAGACATTCTGAAAGTATTCGAAGACGATCTGCTCACCGCCGTGCAGTCGGTGATCGACCTGATCGTCGGCCTGATCCGCTGACGGCGGATCGGACCGCCTGCCGGGCGCCCCGGCAGGGGGCGCTCGCCCATCCTCGGGTCAGCGCTTCGTCGCGCCTGCCACCCCGGCGGCGCCGTCCGCAGGACCTGCTCCCGCCACGGGGCCTGCCCCCGCAGGCGGCAGCTGCCAGCCGCCGCCGAGCGCCTTCATCAGGTCCACGCTCGATGCCAGTCGTGCCTGGCGATTCTGGATCGAGGCGAGTTCGGCCGAGTTGAGCGTGCGCTGGGCATCCAGCACCTCCAGGTAGCCCGAGTAGCCCGCTTCGTAGCGGATCTGCGTGATCCGCAGCGCCTCGCGCGCCGCGAGCCGGCGGGCCTCGACGTCCGCCTCCGACTGCGTGGCCGCGCCGAGGGTGTCGAGTGCGTCGGCCACCTCGCGCCAGGCCGTCTGCACGGTCCGCTCGTAGATGGCCGCGGCCTGCTCGGCCCGGGCCTCGGCTTCGCGGGTGCGTGCCTTGAACCGCCCGGCGTCGAACACCGGCCAGAACACCGACGCGCCGAGCGAGCCGACGCGGCCGGCCCCGCTGATGACGTTGCCCAGATCGGCGGCCTGTCCGCCGAGGAGGGCGGTCAGCGAGAAGGTCGGGTACTCCTGGGCCTTGGCGACGCCGATCAGCGCGCTCGCCGCGGCCAGCGTCTGCTCGGCCTGGCGCACGTCGGGTCGGCGCTCGACCAGGCTCGAGGGCAGCCCCGCCGGCGGCGGCGGGACCGTCGGCAGGGCGGCGAGCGCGCTGCCGGGGGCGACGCGTTCGCCGGGCCGGCCGGTCAGCACCGCCAGCTGGTGCTCGACGAGCGCGCGCTGGCGCAGCAGCTCGCGCTGCTGCACGCGGGCATCGGCCAGGGCGCCGGCCGCCTGCGCCACGTCGAGGTCGGAGGCCACGCCGCCGGCCGAGCGTCGCCGCACCAGGTCGAGCGAGCCTTCGCGGGCCGTGAC
>CAIUGQ010000618.1 GCA_903898725.1 uncultured Burkholderiales bacterium
ACCCGCAACCCGCACTACGACCCGTCCCGGACCCACCACCGCCCGGACGGCTTCGTCAACGTCGCGGGTCCGACCGGGGGCAAGCCCTTCTCCGAGTTCGCGCGCTGGCAGTACGAGCGCAGCCGCGACGGGCTGCCGAAGGCGCCGGCCGATCGGGTCGCCGGATACGCCGGATTCCCGGTGCAGCGGCCCGATCTCGCGCTGCTCCACGAGAACCGGCGCGGCGCACGCGTCACCGCCACCTGGATCGGCCATGCGACGCTGTTCCTGCAGCTCGGTGGACGCAACCTGCTCGTCGACCCGGTCTTCTCCGACCGGGCCTCCCCGCTGTCGTTCGCCGGGCCCCAGCGCCGGGTGCCGCTGCCGGCCCGGCTCGACGAACTGCCCGTGGCCGACGTCGTGCTGATCTCGCACAACCACTACGACCACCTCGACGAGGCCACGGTGCGCGCCCTGCAGGCGCAGGCGGGCGGACCGCCGCTGTTCGTCGCGCCGCTCGGGGTCGACCTGTGGCTGCGCTCGGTCGGCGCGACCCGCGTCGAGCGGCTCGACTGGTGGGACACGCTGCGGGCCGACGGCCTGGAGATCGTGCTGACGCCGGCGCAGCACTGGAGCTCGCGCTCGCCCTGGGACCGGAACGCGACGCTCTGGGGCGGGTTCGCGGTCCGCATGCCCGGGTTCACGTTCTGGTATAGCGGCGACACCGGCTATGCGCCGATCTTCGCCGAGATCGGCCGGCGGATCGGTCCGATCGACCTGGCCGCGATTCCGGTCGGCGCCTACGAGCCGCGATGGTTCATGAAGGACCAGCACGTCAACCCCGACGAGGCGGTCCGGATCTTCCGCGAGGTCGGCGCGCGGGCCGCGATCGGCGTGCACTGGGGCACCTTCGAGCTGACCGACGAGCCGCTCGATGCGCCGCTTGCCGATCTGCCGGCCGCGCTCGATGCGCAGGGCGTCGCCCGCGATCGCTTCGTGCTCTTTCGCCACGGCGAGACGCGGGTCTACGGCGCCCGCTGACCCGGGGCGCAGCCCTCGGAACGCGGCCCGGCCGCCGCGCTGGTACGCTCGCGGCTCCGCCGACCGACACCGCGCCATGACCATCGCTCCGACCGCCACCGCCCCCGAGGACATGCTCTACGAGACCGTCGACTGCGCGGTCCCGGGTCGCCGCATCGGCATCGCACGGCTGAACCGGCCCGGCCAGCTGAATGCGCTGAACCTGTCGATGTGCCAGTCGATGCTCGAGCGCTTCCGCGAGTGGGCGTCCGACGAATCGATCGTCTGCGTGATGCTGGCCGGCAACGGGCCGAAGGGCTTCTGTGCCGGCGGCGACGTCGCCGAGGTGATCCGCCAGGTGCGTGCCGGCGGTCCGCGCCGCTTCGTCTACGGCGACGCCTTCTTCGACGTCGAATACCAGCTCGACGCACTCCTGCATGCCTACCCGAAGCCCTTCGTCACCTGGGCGCATGGCGTCGACATGGGCGGCGGTGTCGGGCTGTCGGTGGCAGGCAGCGAGCGGGTCGTCACCGAGGGCCTGAAGCTCGCGATGCCCGAGATCCACATCGGGCTGTTCCCCGACGTCGGCGGCGGCTGGTTCCTGAACCGTGTCCCGGGCGAGGCGGGTCTGCTGCTGGCGATGACCGGCGCGATCGTCAACGAGGCCGATGCCCTCTACGCGCGACTGGCCGACCATGCGATCTCGCATGCGCGCCAGCCGGCCTTCATCGAACGCCTGGCCGGGCTGGACTGGACCGGCGGCGTCGCCGCACACCGGGCACGGCTGCGTGCGTTCTGTCTGGGCTTCGCGGCCGAGGCGCCGCTGGCGCTGCCGGACAGTGCGCTGCGCCGCCATCACGACACGATCCGCGGCATCGGCCAGCAAGGCAGCGCCGAGGCGGTGCTGGCCGCGCTCGCTGCCGCGGCGAGCCAGGACCCGTGGTTCGCGAAGCCGCACGAGAACCTCGCCAACGGCTCGCCCACCGCCGCGCGCGTGACCTTCGAGTACATGCGCCGCTGCCGCCTGCTCGGGCTCGAGCAGGTGCTCGACCTCGACCTGGTGGTCGCCCGGCAATGTCAGCGGCACAGCGACTTCCCGGAGGGGGTCCGTGCGCTGCTGATCGACAAGTCCCGCGATGCCGCGTGGTCGCCGGCCTCGTTCGACGCCGTCGACGACGGGCTGGTCGACGGCTTCTTCGCGCCCCTGGTCAGCGGATCCTGAGCCGGCCCTCGACGCAGACGACGGCCGCACCGCCCACCTCGATCACATCGCCGCGGAAGGCCACGGCGATCCGGCCGGCGCGTCCGATCGCCTCGCCCTGCGCGGCGACATAGTCCTGCGACTGGCCGCCGGCGCGGCGCTGGAGCGCGACACAGGCATTGCCGCTGCCGCAGACCGGGTCTTCGGGGACGCCGGCCGCGGGGGCGAACGACCGGACCGCGATGTCCGGCGAGTCGGACCAGGGGCCGCCGGCCTGCGCGGGGCGGGGCGCATGGACGGTGACGCCGGTGACGCCGAGCCGCCGGCTGATCGCCTCGAGCGCAGCCATGTCCGGGCGCAGGCCGAGGACCCTGTCGGCATCCTGCAGTGCCGCGGTGAGCCACACCGGTCCGACATCGATCGCCTCGAAGTGCGGCGGCTCGCCCTCCAGGCCGAGCGCCCGCGCGAGCGCGTCGGCGTCGCCGGGCGCGACTGGCCGGATCTGCCAGGCGGGCACCTCGAAATACAGCTTCCCGGCGGCGTCGTCCACCCGCAGCGTGACCAGGCCGGCGGCGCACTGCTGCACGAGCCGTGCATCGCGCGCATGCACCCGACCCGAGGCGAGCACGGCGCGGGCACTGCCGAGCGTCGGATGGCCGGCGAAGGGCAGCTCGCGGTCGGGCGTGAAGATGCGCAACGCGTAGTCGGCGCCGGGCTCGGTCGGCGCCAGCACGAAGGTCGTCTCCGACAGGTTGGTCCAGCGCGCGATCCGCTGCATGGCGGCGCCGTCGAGCCCGTCCGCGTCGAGCACGACCGCGACCGGGTTGCCGAAGAAGGGGCGGTCGGTGAAGACGTCGACCTGTAGGAAGGCGAGTGTGTCGGTCATGGTGTCGGGTCCACGGAAGGGGCGCGAGGGGTGGCGGGGGAGGGCGCGGCGGAGCGCGGCGGCGAGGTGTCCGATGGCGCGGGCGCGGTCCGCACCGATCCGATGCCCGTGAACCGCTGCGCCGCCACCACCGCGACCACGGCCGCGGCGAATGCCCAGGTCGTCATGCCGGGCCGCTCGCCGATGAACGCGGCCGCGAAAGCGAGCGTCATGAAGGTCTGCAGCAGCTGGACCTGCGAGACGCGGGCGATGCCGCCGATCGCGAGCGCCTTGTACCAGGCGAAGAAGCCGAGCAGCTGGCTGAAGAGGGTCACGTACGCGAACCCGAGCCATGCCGAGGGCCGCGCCTGCACGCCATGGCGCCAGCTCAGCCAGGCCACGACGGGCGCGAGCAGGGGCGCGGCGTAGACGAGCGTCCAGCAGATCGTCTGCGGCCCGCCCAGGCGCTGGGAGACGCGCGCGCCCTCCGCGTAGCCGATCGCCGCCGCGATCACCGCCAGGACCAGCAGGCCGTCGGCGGGCTGCGGCCGTCCGCCACCCGCGCGCAGCGCGAACGCGCAGACCAGCCCGGCCCCGACCACGGCGAAGGCCCAGTAGCCGCGCGACGGCCGCTCGCCCGCCAGCCAGGCGCCGGCCAGCGCGGTCGCCAGCGGCAGCACGCCGAGCACCACCGCACCGTGCGAGGCGTCGACGTGGCGCATCGCCACGGAGGTCAGCGTCGGAAAGCCCACGATGACGCCGCCGGCGACGATCGCCAGCCGCGGCAGCAGCGCGCGAGGCGGCCGGGGCGCGCCGACCCAGGCCAGCCAGGCGGCGGCGGGCACGGCGGCCAGCAGCGCCCGGGCCAGGCCGATCCACACCGGGTCGAGGTCGACCACGGCCAGCCGCGTCATCGGCAGCGTCAGCGAGAAGACCGCGACCCCGAGGAGGCCGAGGAGCAGACCCCGCATCTCGGGACGCATCAGGGCCGTGCTCATGCCTGCATCCCGGTCGATCCGAAGACGGGATGGGCGCGCGAGGCTGGGGTGAGTCCGAACAGGTCCATCGCCGAGATGCTACGCTTGACGCACGGTACAGTGCCGGTACGGTTTCGAGGTCTGCACAGCCAGCCGGCCCGGTCCGTTTCCCGACACAGTGCGACCACCGCCGGTCCGACGGCGCCGCCTCGAGAGACTGCCATGCCCGAGCCCCGCCCGTCCGCCCGACGCATCCCTTCCGCGCAGTCGGCGGCCGCGGTCGGGGCCGATCCCGCGCGTCCCGGCTCCTTCCTCACCGCCGGCAGCGACCGCACGCTGGTCGAGCAGATCGTGGCCTGGTTCGCGCAGCGCATCGACGAGCGGATGCTGCGGCCCGGCACCCGCATGCCCTCGATCCGGGGCTTCTCCACCGATCACCGTGTCTCGCGCTTCACGGTGGTCGAGGCCTACGACCGCCTGATCGCCCGCGGCTACATCGAGTCGCGGCGCGGCTCGGGGTTCTTCGTGCGGGAGCGCAACCTCGGCGCCGGACTGGCGGCCGCCCGCGCCTGGGCCGAGACGCCGAACCCGTCGATGGACGTGGTCTGGCTGCTGCGCAACATGTTCCGGCAGCTGCCGACGCGCGACATGCCGGGCGGCGGCGTGCTGCCCGGCGACTGGCTCGACGCTGAACTGGTGGGCTCGAGCCTGCGCGCGCTCGGCCGCTCCAACGGCGCATCGATGCTCGGCTACGGGCAGGCACAGGGCTATCTGCCGCTGCGCCAGCAGCTGCAGATGAAGCTCTCCGAGCACGAGATCGTCGCGCTCCCCGAGCAGATCGTCACCACCATCGGCGTCACCCAGGGTCTGGACCTGATCGCCCAGGCGTTCGCCAAGGCGGGCGACACCATCCTGGTCGACGACCCGGGCTGGTTCCTCATGTACGGACGCTTCTCGCTGCTGGGGCTGAGGGTCATCGGCGTGCCCCGGCTCGCGGACGGCCCGGACCTCGAGCGCCTGCGGGCGCTGTGCGCCCAGCACCGCCCGAAGCTCTACGTGCTGAGCTCCGTGCTGCACAACCCGACCGGCACCTCGATCAGCGCGGCGAAGGCCTTCCAGGTGCTGCGCCTGGCCGACGAGTTCGACTTCCGGGTGGTCGAGGACGACGTCTACGGTGACCTCCATCCGGGGCCGGCGGTCCAGCCCTGCACACGGCTGGCCGCGCTCGACCGCCTCGAGCGCGTGCTCCACGTCGGCGGCTTCTCCAAGACGCTGGCGGCCAACCTGCGGGTCGGGTTCATCGCCTGCGCCGCGCCGCTCGCCCGCCAGCTCACCGACCTGAAGATGCTGGTGGGACTCACGACGCCGGAGCTGGGCGAGCGGGTCGTCTACCGGGTGCTGTCCGAAGGCCACTACCGGCGCCATCTCGAGCGGCTGCGGGGACGCCTCGCGGCCGCCCGCGAGCCGGTCACGCGCACGCTCGAGCGGCTCGGGATGCGGCCGTTCGCGGGCAATGCCGCCGGCATGTTCGTCTGGGCCGACACCGGGCTGGACACCGTGCCGCTGGCCGAGACGATGCTCGAGCAGGGCTTCCTGATGGCGCCCGGCAGCCTGTTCTCGCCCGACCAGCGCCCCAGCACCTGGATGCGCTTCAACGTGGCGACCTCGTCGGAGCCGCGGATGCTGCGGGCGCTGCAGGAGACGCTCGATCGGGGTCGGCAGCGCTTGAAATCCGCCGGTCCGCCCCGATAATCCCGCCACCCGCCCGGGTCGTGCCGCGCATGTCGCGGCCCGACCCGGTCACCGAACTCCCCGAGACCACACCAAGACATGGGCGCGATGAAGGAAACCCTGGGATTCCAGACCGAGGTCAAGCAGCTGCTGCAGCTGATGATCCATTCGCTGTACAGCAACCGCGAGATCTTCCTGCGCGAGCTGGTGTCCAACGCGTCGGATGCCTGCGACAAGCTGCGCTTCGAGGCGATCGACCGGCCCGAGCTGCTCGCCGGCGCCGCCGAGCTCGAGATCCGGATCGAGTTCGATGCCGCCGCCCGCACGATCACCGTCACCGACACCGGCATCGGCCTGTCGCGCCAGGAGGCGATCGACAACCTGGGCACGATCGCCCGCTCCGGCACGCGCGAGTTCTTCTCGAGCCTGACCGGCGACAAGGCCCGCGACTCGAACCTGATCGGCCAGTTCGGCGTCGGCTTCTACTCGTCGTTCATCGTCGCCGACCGCGTCGTCGTCGAGTCGCGCCGGGCCGGCCTGCCGGCCGAGGAGGGCGTGCGCTGGGAGTCCGACGGCAGCGGCGAGTTCAGCATCGAGGCGATCGAACGGGCCGAGCGCGGCACCCGGATCGTGCTGCACCTGCGCGAGAAGCGCGCCGACGACGAAGACGGGGCCGACCATGGCGAGCTGCTCTCCGGCTGGCGGCTGCGCTCGATCGTGCGCCGCTACTCCGACCACATCTCGCTGCCGATCCGCATGAAGGCCGAGGCGACGAAGGAGGGCGAGGCGTCGGACTGGGAGACGGTCAACCAGGCGAGCGCGCTCTGGACCCGCTCGAAGTCGGAGCTCGACGACGAGCAGTACCGCGAGTTCTACAAGCACCTGACCAACGACGCCGATGCGCCGCTGGCCTGGACGCACAACCGCGTCGAAGGCCGCAGCGAGTACACCCAGCTGCTGTACGTGCCGGCGCATGCCCCGTTCGACCTGTGGGACCGCCAGCATCGCCGCGGCATCCGCCTGTACGTGCGGCGCGTCTTCATCATGGACGACGCCGAGCAGCTGATGCCGGTGTACCTGCGCTTCGTCAAGGGCGTGGTCGACTCCGCCGACCTGCCGCTCAACGTCTCCCGCGAGATCCTCCAGGAGAGCCGCGACGTCCGTGCGATCCGCGAGGGCTGCACGAAGCGGGTGCTCTCGATGATCGAGGACGTGGCGGCCAACCGGCCCGACGACTACGCGAACTTCTGGAAGGAGTTCGGCCAGGTGCTCAAGGAGGGCCTGGGCGAGGACTTCGGCAACCAGGCGCGGCTCGCGAAGCTGCTGCGCTTCGCGTCCACCTCGACCGGCACCGGCGAACAGACGGTCTCGCTCGAGCAGTACGTCGCGCGGATGAAGCCGGGTCAGGACAAGGTGTACTACGTGACCGCCGAGTCCGAGGCCGCCGCCCGCAGCAGCCCGCACCTCGAGGTGTTCCGCCGCAAGGAGATCGAGGTGCTGGTGCTCGCCGACCGCGTCGACGAGTGGATGCTGTCCTTCCTGCAGGACTTCGACGGCAAGCCGCTGGTGTCGGTCTCGCGCGGCGGGCTCGACCTCGGCACGCTGCAGGACGCCGAGGAGAAGCAGAAGGTCGAGGCGACCGCGCTCGCCTATGCCGATCTGGTCGGGCGCATCCGCGAGGCGCTCGGCGACCGGGTCAAGGACGTCCGCGTGACCGACCGGCTGACCGACTCGCCCTCCTGCCTGGTGTCCGACGAGAACGAGATCAGCGGGACCCTCGAACGGCTGCTCAAGCAGGCCGGCCAGAAGGCCCCCGACCGCACGCCGATCCTGGAGATCAACCCCGACCATCCGCTGGTCGCGCGGATGAAGGCCGACAGCGCCGATGCCGATCGCTGGGCGCGGCTGCTGTTCGATCAGGCCCTGCTGGCCGAGGGCGGGCAGCTCGAGGATCCGGCAGGCTTCGTCAGGCGCCTGAACGACATGCTGCTGGCGATGTCGTTGCGGTGAGCGGCGCCGATCCGGCTGCGGCGCTGGCCGAGCCGGCCCTGCTGCGCGGGCTCGATCCGGTGATCGGGCCCGCGTCGCGTCTGCTGATCCTGGGCAGCTTTCCCGGCGCGGCCTCGCTCGCCCAGGCCCGGTACTACGCACATCCGCGCAACCAGTTCTGGCCGATCCTCGGTGCGCTCCTCGACGAGCCGCTCCCCGCGCTCGCCTACGAGGCGCGGCTCGATCGGCTGCGGGCACGGGGGGTCGCGCTCTGGGACCTGCTCGGTGCCTGTCGGCGCGACGGCAGCCTCGATGCGGCGATCCGCGATCCCCGCGGCAACGACTTCGATGCGCTGCTGGCCGCGATGCCCGGGCTCGGCGCCGTCGCCTTCAACGGCGCGACCGCGGCGCGCGGCGAGCCGGCCTTCGCGGCCCGCGGGCTCGCCACCTACCGGCTCCCCTCGACCAGCCCCGCTCATGCGGGGCTGTCCTTCGATGCGAAGCTCGAACGCTGGATGGCGCTGCGCGCCGACGGCTGGATCCCCGCATGAGCCGCGCCCGTGACGGCGCGCGACGCCGGGCCCGCGGCGGCAGCGACGATCCGGATCGCACCGACCCGCCGATCGACCTGTCGGAGCAGGACGGCGTGCGCTACCTGCACTTCGGCTCGCGCTGGATCCAGGGCGCGATGCGCATCCGCAAGCCCTTCGACCTCGAGCTCGACTACATCCGGCACATGATGGCATGGCTCCTGTTCATGGAGCCGCCGGCCCGCGTGCTGCAGCTCGGCCTCGGCGCGGCGGCGCTGACCAAGTGGTGCTGGGACCGGCTGCCCGACACCGAGGTGACCGCGGTGGAGCAGGGCGCCGGCGTGATCAGCGCCTGCCGCCGCTACTTCGCGCTGCCCGAGGACGACGACCGGCTCGCGATCGTGCACGGCGACGACGGCGATTTCGTCGCCGCCCCGCGCGCGCGCGGCCGCTTCGGGGTCGTGCAGGTCGATCTCTACGACCGCGACGCGCGGGGCCCGGTGCTCGAGTCGCTCGAGTTCTACACCGCGTGCCGCCGCGCGATCGCCGAGCCGGGGATGATGGTGGTCAACCTCTTCGGCAGCGACCACGCGTCCTTCGAGCGCAACCGCCTGCGGATCGCCGAGGTGTTCGACGGGCACGTGCTGGTGCTGCCTCCGGTCGAGGCGGGCAACCTCGTGGTGCTGGCGTTCGCGGGTCCGCCGCTGGCCGTCGACGCGGCGATGCTCTTCGAGCGTGCCGACGAGGTCGAGCGGCGCTGGCGCCTGCCGGCGCGCGGCTGGGCGAAGGCACTGCGCAGGCAGGTCGTGGGCGGCTGACCGGGCGCGGCCCGGGCCGGCTGAGCGGGGGCTGCCTCGACGGACCGACCGGCCTTGGCCGTGGTCAACCCTGGGCCGCATCGCCCGGTCGCGTCGACCGTCCGTCCGTCGGTGGCGGGTGCCCGGTCGGGGCCGATGCTACCGTCGCCCGCAATGAAGCGCGTCCTCTCCGATCCCGCGCCGCCGGCCCAGGCCGGACCGGCCACCGACCCCGCGCCCGCGGCCGTCGCCGAACGCCGCACCGCGCCGCGCGCCGACGCAGTGGCCCGCGGCGTCGGTGCCCGCGGCCGTCGTCTGGGGGTGGAGGACGTGCTGGCCGCCCTGCACGAGGACGGGCTGATCGACGCCGAGCAGCTCCAGACCCAGGTCGGCTACGCGCGCCTGACCCAGGCCCGCCGTCACGCGCTGATCGCGGTCGCCGAGCGCCGACTGCGCTGCGCCCGCGCGCCGCACCGCGAGCTCGATCTCGAGGCGCTGACCGCCTGGCTGGCCGAACGTGCCGGGCTCGAACACGCGCACATCGATCCGCTCAAGGTCGACTTCGCCAAGATCGCCGAGGTGATGTCGAGCACCTACGCGACCCGCTTCGACATCCTGCCGCTGGAGGTCCGCAGCGGCGAGGTGGTGATCGCGACCTGCGAGCCGATGTTCGACGAGTGGGTCGACGAGCTGTCCGCGCTGCTGCGCAAGCGCATCGTCCGGGTCATCGCCAGCCCGGTCGACATCGCCCGGTACATCGTCGAGTTCTACAGCCTGGCGCGCTCGGTGCGGGGCGCCAACAAGGGCAACGGCAACGCGCACACCAGCAGCTTCGAGCAGCTCGTCGAGCTCGGGCGCAGCGGCCGCAACCTCGACGCCAACGACCAGCACGTGGTCACCATCGTCGACTGGCTCTGGCAGTACGCCTTCGAGCAGCGCGCGAGCGACATCCACCTCGAGCCGCGCCGCGAGCTCGGCGCGGTGCGCTTCCGGATCGATGGCGTGCTGCACAACGTCTACCAGGTGCCGCCGGCCGTGCTGTCTGCGATGACCAGCCGGATCAAGCTGCTCGGTCGCATGGACGTGGTCGAGAAGCGCCGTCCGCAGGACGGCCGGATCAAGACGCGCACCGCCGACGGCCGCGAGATCGAGCTGCGGCTCGCCACGCTGCCCACCGTCTTCGGCGAGAAGATGGTGATGCGGATCTTCGACCCCGAGGTGCTGGTCAAGGGCTTCTCGGACCTCGGCTTCTCCGACGAGGACCTGTCGCGCTGGGACGAGATGACCCGGCGCCCGAACGGCATCATCCTGGTCACCGGTCCCACCGGCTCGGGCAAGACGACCACGCTGTACTCGACGCTGCGTCAGCTCGCGAACGAGGAGGTCAACGTCTGCACGGTCGAGGACCCCATCGAGATGGTCGAGCCGGCGTTCAACCAGATGCAGGTCAACAACGGCATCGATCTCGGCTTCGCCGACGGCATCCGGGCGCTGATGCGCCAGGATCCGGACATCATCATGATCGGCGAGATCCGCGACCTGGCGACGGCCGAGATGGCGATCCAGGCGGCGCTCACCGGGCATCTGGTCCTCTCGACGCTGCACACCAACGACTCGGCGAGCGCGGTGACGCGGATGCTCGATCTCGGCGTGGCGCCGTTCCTGCTGAACGCGACGCTGATCGGCGTGATGGCGCAGCGCCTCGTGCGCACCCTCTGCCCGCACTGCAAGGCGCCGCACGACGCGCTGCCCGAGGATGCCTGGGAAGGCATGATCAAGCCCTTCCGTGCCCGGCGTCCGAGCACCGCCTGGCGTGCGGTCGGCTGTCTGGAGTGCCGCAACACCGGCTATCGCGGCCGCGCCGGTCTCTACGAGATCCTGACGATGAGCGACGGCATCCGCGCGCTCGTCGACGAGCGGCCCGATCTCGCGCGGATCCGACAGAAGGCGATGCGCGACGGCATGAAGCCGCTGCGTCTGGCCGGTGCGATGAAGGTCGCCGCGGGGCAGACCACGATCGAGGAAGTCCTGCGCAACGCGCCGCCGGCGCACTGACGCGGCGCGGTCCCACACCGGCCAAGGCCCTACGCGGCGGCGGGCGACCCCGACTCTTCTACCATCGGTGACCCCCTTCGAGGTCATGCTCCGATGGTCCACGACGTCACGCTGATCAGCACGATCGCGGTCGGCTTCGGCCTCGCGCTGGTGCTCGGCCTGATCGCCGAGCGCCTGCGGCTGCCCGCGCTCGTCGGCTATCTGGTGGCGGGCGTGCTGATCGGCCCGGCCACGCCCGGGTTCGTCGCCGACGTCGGCATCGCCGCGCAGCTCGCCGAGATCGGCGTGATGCTGCTGATGTTCGGCGTCGGTCTGCACTTCTCCCTCGGCGACCTGCTCTCGGTGCGGCGCATCGCGGTCCCGGGCGCGATCGTGCAGATGGCGGTCGCCACGGCCCTCGGCGCGGGCCTCGCCGCCTGGTGGGGCTGGGCCTGGGGCAGTGCGCTGGTGTTCGGCCTGTGCCTGTCGGTCGCCAGCACCGTCGTGCTGCTCAAGGCGCTCGAGGCACAGGGCGCGCTCGAGACCTCGAACGGCCGGATCGCGGTCGGCTGGCTGGTGGTCGAGGATCTTGCGATGGTGCTGGTGCTGGTGCTGCTGCCGCCGCTGGCGGGGCTGCTCGGCGGCACGGCGCCCGAGGCCCAGGCGGCGGGCTCGCCGTGGGGCGCGATCGGCCGCACGCTGCTGGAGGTGGCGGCCTTCGTCGCGCTGATGCTGGTGGCCGGACGCCGTGCCGTGCCGTGGCTGCTGTGGCAGGTCTCGCGCACCGGCTCGCGCGAGCTCTTCACGCTGGCGGTCGTCGCCTGCGCGATCGGCATCGCCTTCGCCTCGGCCAAGCTGTTCTCGGTGTCGTTCGCGCTCGGCGCCTTCTTCGCGGGCATGGTGATGCGCGAGTCGGAGTTCAGCGCCCGTGCCGCCGAGGAGTCGCTGCCGCTGCGCGACGCGTTCTCGGTCCTCTTCTTCGTGTCGGTCGGCATGCTGTTCGATCCGGCGGTGCTGCTGGAGCGTCCGCTGCAGGTGATCGCGGTCGTCGGGATCGTGGTCATCGGCAAGTCGCTCGCCGCGGCGGCGCTGGTGGTGGCGTTCCGCTATCCGCTGCGCACCGCGCTGACCGTCTCGGGCAGCCTCGCCCAGATCGGCGAGTTCTCGTTCATCCTGGCCGGGCTCGGCGCCGCGCTCGGCCTGATGCCGCCCGAAGGCATGAGCCTGGTCGTGGCGGGCGCGCTGATCTCGATCGCGATCAATCCGCTCGTGATGGCCTCGGCCGAGCCGCTCGCGCGCGGACTCACCGCGCGCGCGGCCTGGGCGCGCGCGATGGATGCCCGGCGCGATCCCTCGGCTGCGCTGCCGGCCGGCACGGGGGTCGAGGTGCTGACCGGACAAGTCGTGATCGTCGGCTACGGCCGGGTCGGGCGGCAGATCGCGCAGACCCTGCTCGACGACGGGCTGCCGGTGCTCGTGATCGACATGAGCCGCGAGCGGATCGAGGCGCTGCGCGTGGCCGGGATCGCGGCCGTCAGCGGCGATGCCGCCGATCCGGAGGTCCTGGTGCAGGCCCATGTCGCCACCGCGGCGATGCTGGTGATCGCCATGCCCGACACCGTCGGACTCGAGCGCATGGTCGAGCTGGCCCGCAGGCTGAACCCGGGGATCGAGGTGGTCGTGCGCAGCCACGGCGAGGCCGAATCCCGGCTGATGCGCGACGCGGGGCTGGGCACCGTCTTCAGCGGCGAGGAGGAACTCGCCCGCAGCATGGTCGCGCACGTGAAGGCGCGCCGCCCGCGGATGGCCGGACCGTCCCACTGAGCGGCGCTGCCGGCGCGCGCGGTCTGCTACGCTGCCGGAGCGGCCCGTTCCGCGCGCCGTCCCCGATCCCGCCCTCAGCGCCCCCTCGGCGCTCCCTCAGCGCCCCCTCCGATGGCCGACCGTACGCCTGCTTCGCCCACCGCGGCCATCCGTCCCCAGGCGTCGCGCCCGCCCGCAGCCGGGCTCTCCGGCCTCGGTGTCCTGCTGCCGTGGCTGCGTCCCTACCTCGGGCGGACCGCGCTGGCGACCGTGTTCCTGCTTGCCGCGGCGGCTGCGACGCTGACCGTGCCGATCCTGCTGCGAGACGTCATCGACGCCGGCTTCGGCGGCGATCCAGCGACGCGCGCCACGCAGCTCGGGCACAGCTTCCTGTGGCTGTTCGCGGCCTCCGCCGTGCTGGCCGGCTTCACCTCGCTGCGCTACTACATGGTCACCTGGCTCGGCGAGCGGGTGATCGCCGACGTGCGCAGCGCGGTCTACGCGCGCGTGCTCCAGCAGAGCCCCGTCTTCTTCGAGACGACCCAGACCGGAGAGGTGCTCTCGCGGCTGTCGGCGGACACGACGCTGGTGCAGACGGTCGTCGGCTCGAGCTTCTCGATGGGGCTTCGCAATGCCGTCCTGTTCGTGGGCGGGCTCGGCATGCTCGTGTGGACCGTGCCCAAGGTCGCGGTGACGATGATCGCGGTGCTCGCGTTCGTCGTGGTGCCGGCGGTGTTCATCGGGCGGCGGGTGCGCAAGCTCTCGCGCGCAAGTCAGGACCGTCTCGCCGATTCCAGCGCCATCGCGGCCGAAGTGCTGAACGCGATCCCGGTCGTGCAGAGCTACGACCAGCAGCGGCGCGAGGCGTCGCGCTTCTCCGAGGCCACCGAGGCCACCTTCGCCACCTCGATCCGGCGCACCCGGACCCGCGCATGGCTGACCGCCTTCATCATCGTCTCGGCCTTCGGCTCGGCGATCTTCGGCCTCTACAGCGGCTCGCTCGCGGTGCTGCGCGGGGAGATGACGGCCGGCCAGCTCGGCCAGACGCTGATCTACTTCGCGATGGTGGCCTCGAGCGCGGCGGTGCTGGCGGAGGTCTGGGGCGACCTGCTGCGCGCCGCCGGCGCCTCCGAGCGGCTCGACGAACTGCTGCGCGCCGAGCCCGCGATCCGCAGTCCGGCCACGCCGGTGACCGTGCCCGACGGATCGGCCTTCGGTGCGTCGATCGAGTTCGAGGACCTGCGCTTCGCCTATCCGTCGCGGCCCGACCGGCCCGCGCTGCAGGGGCTCACGCTGTCGATTCCCGCGGGCCGCACCGTGGCGCTGGTGGGACCGAGCGGCGCGGGCAAGAGC
>CAIUGQ010000619.1 GCA_903898725.1 uncultured Burkholderiales bacterium
CGAGCACGCCCAGCGGGTCGTCGCCCAGCGCCCGCGCACCGGCGCGCCGGCCCCCGGCCGAGCCCGCGGCCTCGGCCTGCGGCGATGCCTCGACGTAGCGCCGGCGGGCGAGCCCGTCGACCTGCGCCAGCAGCTCGCCCACGTGCTCGTCGACGAACCGGGTCGACACCCGTGCGGCGCGCACGTCGGCATGGGCGAGCAGCGCCTGCAGGAAGGGCACGTTGGTGGCGACGCCCTCGATGCGGCACTCCGCCAGCGCGCGCTGCGCCTTGGCGGCCGCCTGCGGCAGCCCGCCCGCGTCGACGCGCACGATCAGCTTGGCCAGCAGCGAATCGAAGCGCAGCCCGGTGCGCCAGCCGGCGTAGCCGCAGCCGTCGACGCGGATGCCGCGCCCGGACGGCAGCTCGTAGGCGGTGATCGTGCCGGCCGCGGGCCGCGCGGTGCCGTCCTCGGCCATGGTCTCGAGGTTGATCCGCGCCTGCAGCGCGCAGCCCGCCACCAGCGCCGGCGAGCGCGCCAGGCCCAGCTGCGCCAGCGAAGCGCCCGCCGCGATCTGCAGCTGCAGCCGGACGAGGTCGAGCCCCAGCAGTTCCTCGGTCACCGTGTGCTCGACCTGCAGCCGCGCATTGGCCTCGACGAAGGCGAACTCGCCGTCGTTGCGGCCGGCGCCGTCGGCGTCGACCAGGAACTCGACGGTCGCGAGGTTCGACAGCCCGGCCTCGCGCGCGAGCTTCAGCGCCGAGGCGAGCAGGCGGTCGCGCAGGTTGGGCGCGAGGCCGGGCGCGGGCGCGATCTCGACGAGCTTCTGACGCTGCCGCTGCAGGCTGCACTCGCGCTCCCACAGGTGGACCGCACCCGCGCCGTCGCCGGCGACCTGCACCTCGATGTGGCGGGCGCGCGGCAGCAGGCGCTCGACGTACAGCGCGTCGCTGCCGAAGGCGGCCTGCGCCTCGGAGGCGCAGCGCGCCCAGGCGTCGTCGAGCTGCGCGGCATCGGTGACCGGGCGCATCCCGCGTCCGCCGCCGCCGGCCAGTGCCTTGAGCATCACCGCGCCGCCGGCGCCCTGGCGCGCGAGGAAGGCGCGCGCCTCCTCGAGCGTGGTCGCGCGGTCGGTGCCGGAGAGCACCGGCACGCCGCAGCGGATCGCATGCGCGCGGGCGGCGGCCTTGTCGCCGAACAGGTCGAGCGTGCGCGGGGCGGGGCCGACGAACACCAGGCCGGCCTCGATGCACGCGCGCGCGAAGTCGGCGCGCTCGGAGAGGAAGCCGTAGCCGGGGTGGATCGCGTCGCAAGCGTTCTCGCGGGCGGCGGCGATCAGCGCGTCCGCATCGAGGTACGCGGCGGGGCCGTCGGCCTCGAGCGCGTGCGCGGCGTCGGCCTTGCGCGGATGGAGCGCGGCGGCCTCGTCGCGCGAGTACACCGCGACGGTCTCGATGCCGAGCTCGGCGGCCGTGCGGGCGATTCGGATGGCGATCTCGCCGCGGTTGGCGATCAGCAGTCGTCGGATCGGACGCGCCGGGGGGCGGGCGCCGGCGGGGGCGTCGGTGGGCATGGGTGTCGGGGGTCGATGAGGGCGGCGGGAAGGCGGACGGGGACGTCGGCGACGGTACGGTTGGGCGTCAGGCGGCCGCGCGCGCGGCCGCGGCACGCCGTTCGTGGCGCTCGAGGAGGACGATCGAGGCGATGATCACCGCGCCGCCCAGCAGCGTGGTGGGTCGCAGCGTGTCGTTGAACGCGAGCCAGCCGATCAGCGCCGCCCACAGCAGGTCGACGAACTTGACCGACTGCGTGGCGGAGATGTCGGCCGACGCGAACGAGCGCGTCAGGAAGTAGTGGCCGGCGGTGCCGGCGATGCCGCCGATCAGCGACAGGCCCCACTGTCCGGCGGTCGGGCTGACCCAGACCGGGATGGCGAGCGGTATCGACATCAGCGTGATCAGCAGCGTCTGCCACAGCACGATGACCGCCGCCGAATCGCGGCGCGTCAGCACCTTGGTCACCAGGAACGACGCGGCGAACACCGGCGCCGAGGCGAGCATCAGCAGGTTGTACCAGCCGCCGGTGCCGGCCAGGCCCGGTCCGACGATGACCAGCACGCCCGCGAAGCCGACCGCCACCGCCACCCAGCGGGCCGCGTTCATCGGCTCCTTGAGCAGCCAGGCCGCGCCGATCAGCACGAACAGCGGATTGGTGAAGCTGATCGCGGTCATGTCGGCGAGCGGCATGTGCGGCAGCGCCGTGAACCAGAGGATGAGCCCCAGCGTGTGCAGGCCGCTGCGCCAGACCTGGCCCTGGATCGACTCGGGCCGCAGCCGGTGCAGGCCGCCGGCGGCGACGATCATCGGGATGAGGGGCAGGATGCCGACGAAGTAGCGCAGGAACTGCGCCTGCATCGGGTCGATCGCCAGCGAGAGCGCCCGCATCGAGGCGTTGGCGGCCTGGAACGACAGGCCCGCGCACAGCGCCCACAGGATGCCGCGCGTGGTCGGCGACAGCGCCGACAGCCGCATGCGCCAGACCCGGCCCTGCACCCTCAGGCCGCGCAGGCCGCGCCGCATCCGGATCCGCATCGGTGCCGCGCCCGGTGGAGGTGTGTCGGCCATGGCGGGATTGTAGTGGGTGCGCCGCAGGCGGCCGCGCCGGGCCCGGTCGGGCCGCCGGTTTGTGGACCGGCGGCGCGCGGGGGGCGGCGCTAGAATCGACGCCGCCGGAGCCGCGCGTCCCACCGCCCCGCGGACCGCTGCCCGGACCGCGAACCGATCACCTCATCGATCACTTCATCGATCGCCTCGTCGATCGATCCTCCCGCCAGGAACCGCCATGCCCGCGATGCCCCCGATCCGACTCGACGCCGCCGCCACGCTGCCGTCCGACGCGAGCCGCGCCGCGCTCGCCGGCCGGGCCTGGCTGCCCGCCGCACACGGGCCCGCGACGATCGCTATCCGCGACGGCCAGGCCTTCGACGTCTCGATCGCGTTCCCGACGATGCGCGACCTGTGCGAGACCCCCGACCCGGCCACCGCGCTGCGTGCCGCCGGCGGCGTGCCGCTCGGTGCGCTGCAGGCGCTGCTCGACAACACGCCGCCGGAGGCGCGCGACGCCACCCGTCCGTGGCTGCTCGCGCCCTGCGACCTGCATGCGATCAAGGCCGCCGGCGTGACCTTCGCGGTCTCGATGCTCGAGCGCGTGATCGAGGAGCGCGCCCGCGGCAGCGCCGACGCGGCCAACGCCATCCGCGGCGAGGTGGCCCGCCTGATCGGCGACGACCTGTCCAAGCTGCGCCCCGGCTCGGACGAGGCGATGGCGCTCAAGAAGGTGCTGGTCGAGCAGGGCGCATGGAGCCAGTACCTCGAGGGCGGCAGCGGGCCCGACGCCTAGATCTGCACCAAGGCACCGGCGATGTCCGCGGTCGGCACCGGCATGGACGCCGGCCTGCATCCGATGTCGAGCTGGAACAACCCCGAGCCCGAGGTCGTGCTGGCGATCGCCTCGAGCGGCGCGGTGGTCGGCGCCGCGCTCGGCAACGACGTGAACCTGCGCGACGTCGAGGGCCGTTCGGCGCTGCTGCTCGGCAAGGCGAAGGACAACACCGCGTCCTGCGCGATCGGCCCGTTCATCCGCTTCTTCGACGCGCACTTCACGATGGACGACGTGCGCGCGACCACGGTGTCGCTGACGGTCGACGGTCCCGAGGGCTTCGTGCTGAAGGGCGCGTCCTCGCTGTCGAAGATCAGCCGCGACCCGGCCGACCTGGCCGCGCAGACCCTGTCGGCGCACCACCAGTATCCGGACGGCGCGATGCTCTTCCTCGGCACGATGTTCGCGCCGATCGAGGACCGCTTCGCGCCCGGTCAGGGCTTCACGCACGTCTACGGCGACCGCGTGACCATCTCGGCGCCGGCGCTCGGCGCGCTGGTCAACCGGATGCGCCGCACCGACGAGTGCGAGCGCTGGACCTTCGGTGCCGGCGCGCTGATGCGCAACCTCGCGAAACGCGGTCTGCTCTGACGCCGGGCCGGGCCGGGCCGGCCGGCGACCGGCGCGGCTCAGCGCGCCGCGCGCGGCGTCACGCCGCACCACCGCGCGACGAAGCGTGCCAGCACCTCGGTGACCTGCACGGTGCTGTCGATCGAGACCCACTCGTCGATGCCGTGGATGTCCGCGCCCACCGGCCCGTAGCAGGTCGCCGGGATCGGGCCGTACAGGTTGAAGCTGCGCGCATCGGTGGTGCCGGTGCCCACCGTCAGCTCGACCTCGCGGCCGGTCACCTCGCGGTGCGTGGCGGCGAGTTCGGTGACCAGGGGCGCCGCGCGATCGAGCAGGCAGCCTTCGGACTGGAAGCCGCGGTAGGTGACGGTGTAGCGGATGCCCTCGCGTCCGGCCATCGCCGCATGCGCCTCGGCCAGCCGCGCCTCGACCGCCGCCCGCACGTCCTCGCGGCTCATGTCCGGATAGAACGACAGGCGGATCTCGGCGGTGCAGGTGGTCGCGACCGACGAGGCCCACTCGCCGCCCGAGAGCTTGCCGAGGTTGAAGTTGATCGGATGCTCGTGCGCGCACCACATCGCGTGCCGCCGGCTGGGCTGGTTCCATTCGCGCTCGAGCAGCTTGAGCTCGGCGAACAGGTTCCGGCAGGCGTCGATGGCATTGGTGCCGGTGTGCGCGACCATCGCGTGCACCGGCACGCCGGTGACCTCCAGCGTCAGCCACATCACGCCGAGCTGCCCGACCAGGATCGCGTTGCCCGGCTCGGGGATGACCGCCGCCTCGGCGTGATAGCCCTGCACCAGGCAGGCGAGCGCGCCGTTGCCGGTGCACTCCTCCTCGATGACCGACTGCAGGTAGACCGGGGCGGCCGGCTCCAGCCCGAGCGCCTGCAGCGCGCGGAACGCGCTGAGGTAGGCGACGATGCCGGCCTTCATGTCGGCGGCGCCGCGGCCGTAGAGCCGGTCGCCCTCGAGCCGGGGCTGGAAGGGTGGCGTCGTCCACATCGCTGCGTTGCCCACCGGCACGACGTCGATGTGGCCGTTGAGGATCAGCGAGCGACCGGTCGCGGTGCGCGGCACATGCACGCCCACCACGTTCGGGCGGCCGTCGTACGACACGATCGAGGGCGACCAGCCCCGGTGCGACTTGAGCTTCGCCTCGTCGATGTCGAAGCGGTCCACGCGCAGGCCCATCGACCCGAGCGCATCGGCCATCCAGCCCTGCGCGCCGGCCTCGTCGCCCAGCAGCGAAGGCAGCGCGACCAGTTCGGACAGCATGCGGACGGTGTCGGTGCGGGTGGCGGCGACCGCCGCGGACAGTTCGCGGACGAATCCGGAATCGGTGGCTTCGGGCATCGTGCGGCTCCGGGTCGGGGGCGCCGCTAGACTACCGCACCGATGACCCCGTCCGCCTCCCGACGTTCCATCGAGCGTCGAGCGGTGCTCACGATGCTCGCCGCGCTGGCCTGCCTGATCCTGCTCGATGCGAGCGGCAAGTGGCTGGGGGTGCGCGGCGTGCCGGTCGCCGCCACCACCTGGTCGCGCTATGCCGGGCACCTGCTGGCGGTGCTGGTGCTGTTCCTGCCGACCCACGGGCTGTCGGTGCTGCGCACCGCGCATCCGCTGCGCCAGACGGCCCGCGGGTCGCTGATGGTCGTGATCACCCTGCTGTACTTCGCCGCGCTCAAGCTGATGCCGCTCGCGCAGGCGACCGCGGTGTTCTTCACCACCCCGATCCTGGTGATGCTGTTCGCGGCGGCCTTCCTCGGCGAGCGCCCCACCTGGGCGACCTGGGCGGCGGCGCTGGTCGGCTTCGCCGGCGTGCTGGTCGTGGTGCGGCCGGGCACCGCGCTGCCGCTGACCGGGGTGCTGCTCGTGCTCGGTGCGGCCGCCGGCAACGCGGCCTATCAGACGCTGACGCGCGCCCAGGCGCAGGCCGATTCGCCGATGGTGCAGGTGCTCTGGAGCGGCCTGGTGGGTGCGGCGATCATGACCGTGACCGCGCCGCTGTGGTGGGTGCCCGGCTGGTGGCGCGATCCGGCCTTCACCGCGACCGACGTCGCGGTGTTCGCCGCGATCGGCCCGCTGGGCGCGGCCGGCCACCTGCTGCTCGCCCGCGCCTTCCGGCTCGCGCAGGCCTCGCGGCTCGCGCCCTGGGCGTACACGCAGATGCTGCTGTCGATCGCGCTCGGCTGGGCGGTCTGGGGCGACGTGCCGGATGCGGTCGCGCTCGTCGGGATGGTGATGATCGCGGCGGGCCCACAGCTCGCGCGGTTCGGCCGGCGCGGCCCCGCGGGCTGAGGCGCCCGCTCGGTCGGCCGCTCAGAGGCCGCTCAGTCGGCCGGAACCTCGGCGTCGACGGCGGTCTCGTCGAGATCGCGGATCAGCCCCCAGACGCTGCCCGGCGCGAGGTTCAGCAGGTCGGCGAGCGCGGTGATGTCGTCGGGCAGCGCGGCGTTCGTCCAGCCCTGCTGGCTGTGGCGGGCGAGCGAGGTCGCCAGCAGCACGTTGCGCACGCGCGGCACGGTCGACAGGTGATCGTTCGTCAGGTGCTGCAGCAGTTCGGGCAGGTGCCAGGCCCGCATCAGCGCCTGCTCGAGGTCGCACAGCACGACGTTGAGCACGTCGCGCTGCGCGTGCGCCGAGCGCAGCGTCGGGTCGGCGCGCTGGCGTCGGCTGATCTCGAGCGCCAGCATCGGCGCGTGGCACCAGAGCAGCGCCTCGGCGAAGTCGTGGAGCAGGGCGGCCTCGTGGATGACCTCGGCGTCGGTGTCCTGGCGATGCATCGCGAAGCCGATCGCGAAGCGCGAGGCGCGGTGCGCCCGGCGCAGCACCTGCTCGATGCCCTCGAGCGCGCCCGGGACCGACGCGAGCTCGGTCTCGACGGTCTTCTGGCCGGCGAAGGTGCGGAAGAAGCTGCTGATGCCCATCATCAGCACCGCGGCGGTCACCGTCTCGGTGTCGGTCACCATGCGCGCCGGCCGGTGCCGGGCCACGTGCGACAGCACCTTGAGCGACATCAGCGGGTCCTCGAGCACGACCTCGGCGATCGCGCGCGGCGCGATGTCGTCCTCGTCCTCGCGCATCGCGTCGATCGCCGCAGCGGTGCGCGCGAGCACGGGGATCTCCGCGTTGCCGATCGCCTGGATCCAGCCCGACAGGCCGGCGGGTGCACGGGTCAGCATGGTCGTCTCCTGCTATACGTCCGACTCTATATCGGCCACTCGGACGCCGGGCTGGAGCGCGCCGCC
>CAIUGQ010000620.1 GCA_903898725.1 uncultured Burkholderiales bacterium
CGCAGCCGACCGGCAGGCAAAAAGTGTCTGAGCCCGCGCAGCGGGCGAGTTTTTTTGCCGGCCCGTCGGGCACCCGCGCGAGACGGGGACCCCGGGCGAAGCCCGGGGTGCGGCCCTGGGAGGAAGCAACGGCCTGAAGGGCAGCGGCGCCGCGCGCCAACCGTCATCCAGGCAACGCATCAACACACGAGCACACCCGCACAACCCCCGCCGCCCCCCACGCTTCGATTCGCCCGCTTGCGTTCCCGAGCCGCCCGACTACCATCGGCCGAAAGAGGGGACCCCGGTCATGAACGTCGCAGCCAGCCTGCTGAATCGCGCGCGCAGCGCGCCCGAGCGACCCGCGCTCACCGCTCGCGGACAGACCTGGTCGTACGGCGCGCTCGCCGATCGTGCCTCGCGTCTGGCCGGCGGCCTGCGTGCAACCCACGGCCTGGCTGCCGGCGATCGCGTCGTGCTGTGCATGGAGAACCGGCCCGAGTTCCTCGAGGCGCTGTTCGGCTGCTGGATCGGCGGCCTCGTGGCGGTGCCGGTCAACGCCAAGCTGCATCCGCGCGAGGTCGCCCACATCGTGCGCGACGCCGCAGCCGCGGCCGTGCTGACCAGCGAGGCGCTGGTCGAGGGCATCGCGCTCGCGCTGCGCGAGGACGGCTCGCCGCTGCCCGCGGTCGTCGTCGCCGGCAGCGCCGGCTGGGCCCGCCTGCTCGATGCCGCGCCTGCCGCCTGCGCGCAGGTCGCGGCCACCGATCTCGCCTGGCTGTTCTACACCAGCGGCACCACCGGCCGGCCCAAGGGCGCGATGCTCTCCCACCGCAACCTGGCCTTCATGAGCCTCGCCTACGCGGCCGACATCGAGCATGTCTCGCCCGGCGACGTGAAGCTGCACGCCGCGCCGCTGTCGCACGGCTCCGGGCTGTACGCGCTGCCGCACCTGTTCGCCGGTGGCCATCAGGTGGTGCTGCCCGGCTTCGAGCCGCAGGATGTCCTCGAGGCCTTCGAGCGCCATGCGAACGTGACGATGTTCGCCGCGCCGACCATGGTCACCCGGCTGGTGCAGGCGGCGGGCGCGCAGCCGCGCGCGCCGGGGCTGAGGACGCTCTACTACGGCGGCGGTCCGATGTACGTGAGCGACCTGCAGCGCGCGCTGGAGGCGTTCGGCCCACGGCTCTGGCAGCTCTTCGGGCAGGGAGAGAGCCCGATGACGATCACCGGCCTGTCGAAGGCCGATCACCAGGGCGACGGCGGCGCGGCCCACCTGGCGCGGCTCGCGTCCTGCGGCGTGGCCCGCACCGGTGTCGAGGTGCGCGTGGTCGACGAGTCCGGCCGCGATGCGCCGCACGGCGAGACCGGCGAGGTGGTCACCCGCAGCGACTGCATGATGGCCGGCTACTGGAACAACCCGACGGCCACCGCCGCCGCGCTGCGCGAGGGCTGGCTCTGGACCGGTGACGTCGGCGCCCTCGATGAGCGCGGCTACCTGACGCTGCGCGACCGTTCGAAGGACATGATCATCTCGGGCGGCACCAACATCTACCCGCGCGAGATCGAGGAGGTGCTGCTTCGCCATCCCGCACTGCTCGAATGCTCGGTGGTCGGACGCCCGCACGCCGATTGGGGCGAGGAGGTCATCGCCTTCGTCGTGCTGCGCGAAGGCTGCACCGTCGACGATCCTGCGCTCGAGGCGCTGTGCCTCGAGCACATCGCCCGCTTCAAGCGGCCGCGCGAGTACCGCCGGGTCGCCGCGCTCCCGAAGAACAACTACGGCAAGGTCCTCAAGACCGAGCTTCGACGGATGCTGTCAGAGGGGTCAGGCCATGCGTGAAGTCGTCATCGCGGGGATCGGTTCGACCGCCTTCGGCCGCCATGCGGGCACGCCGATCGAGCAGCTCGCGGTCCGTGCCGCCGCCGAGGCCCTGATCGACTCGGGCCTGCCGCGCGAGCGGATCGGCGCGGTCTACCTCGGCAACTTCGTCAGTGGCCCGCTGAACGGCAAGGAGGTGCTGGCGGGCATCGTCGCCGACCAGCTCGGCCTGCCGAACGTGCCGTGCACGAAGGTGGAGGGCGCCTGCGCATCGGGCGGCATCGCGTTCCGCCACGCCTGGCTCGCGGTCGCCTCGGGCCAGTGCGACGCGGCGCTGGTGGTGGGCGTGGAGACGATGACGCACGCGCCGACCTCGCAGACCACGGCCGCGCTCAACTGCGCGATGGACAACACGAACGACGGCCCGAGCGGGCTGACCTTCCCCGGCCTGTTCGGCCTGGCCTGGCGACAGCATGCGCAGCGCCACGGCACGACGCGCGCGCAGGTCTCGGCGGTGGTCCGCAAGAACAAGGCCGCAGGGCTTCGCAACCCGCTCGCCCAGATGGGCGCGGACCTGACCGACGAACAGATCGCCGCGTCGGCCGCGATCTGCGATCCGCTGCAGCTCTTCGACTGCTGCCCGACCAGCGACGGCGCGGCCGCGGTGGTGGTGGTCGCGCGCGACTGCGCGCGCGGTCTGCCCCGCCTGCCGGTCGACGTGCTCGCCACGGTGCAGACGCGCGGCGCCTCGCGCATCGCGGGCCACCCCGACCTGTGCTCGTTCGACGCGACCGTCTCGGCGGCCCGCCAGGCCTTCGCGACGGCCGGTCTCGCACCCGCCGACGTCGACGTGGTCGAGCTGCACGACTGCTTCTCGATCGCCGAGATCATCGACGGCGAGGACCTCGGGCTGATGCCGCGCGGCCATGGCGGCGGCTGGGCCGCGGAAGGGCGGACCGGCATCGGCGGCGACGTGGCGATCAATCCGAGCGGCGGACTGCTGGCCAAGGGCCATCCGGTGGGCGCGACCGGCGTCGGCCAGCTCTACGAGGTGGTGCGCCAGCTGCGCGGCGACCATCCGAACCCGGTGCCCGGTGCGGCGATCGGCATGACGCACAACCTCGGCGGCACGGGCGTCGCCTGCACCGTGACCCTGCTGCGCCGGGGCGACGCATGAGCGCGGTCGCGGGTCCCCCCTCGCACGTCGCCCTGTCGCGCTGCGCCGACTGCGGACGCCTCGACGGCGCCGGACGCACCGTGTGCGCCGGCTGCCTGTCGTTCCGCCTGGAGCCCGTCGAAGCCCCCGGCGGCGGCCGGCTGGCCACCTGGACCACGATCCGGCGCGCCCCGTCCCAGTTCCGCGACGACGCGCCCTACGACGTCGCCGTCGTCGATCTCGATGCCGGCCCGCGCGTGACCGGCCGCCTCGTCGCGGGCGGTGCCGCCCCCGAGGTCGGCGCCTCGGTGCGTGCGCTCGCCTGCGACGCACCGTACCTGCTGTTCGAGCTGCTGCCGGCGGCTCCCTCCGACACCTCCGATGCGAGTCCCCGATGACCGATATCCGCTATGAAGCCCACGGCCGCGTCCGGCTGATCACGATCGACCGTGCCGCGAAGATGAACTCGCTCGACTTCGAGGCCAACGACCGCCTGGTGGCCGCGTGGCGCGAGTTCGACGCCGATGACGACGCGCATGTCGCGGTCGTGACCGGCGCGGGCACTCAGGCGTTCTGCGCCGGCGCCGACCTCAAGACCTACACGATGGACTTCGCGCGCCGCCCGGCGCCCGAGTTCCGCCGCCGCTTCACCAACGGCCCGGGCTTCGGCGGCATCACCCGGAACATGGACGTGTTCAAGCCGATCGTCGCCGCGGTCAACGGCTACGCGATCTCCGGCGGCTTCGAGCTCGCGCTCGCCTGCGACCTGCGCTTCTGCTCGCCGAACGCGGAGTTCGCGCTGCAGGACGCGAAGTGGGGCTTCCATGCCTGCGACGGCGGCCTGATCCGGCTGCCGCAGATCGTCGGCCTGGGCCATGCGATGGAGATCGTGCTGTCGGGCGACCGGGTCGACGCCGAGCATGCCTACCGGATCGGGCTGGTCAATCGGATCTGGCCGCAGGCCGAGCTGCTCGAGCGGGCCATGGCCTATGCGCAGGGGCTCGCCTCGCGCTCGCCGCTGTCGCACCGCTTCGCCAAGGAGGTGATGAAGCGTGCGGTCGGCCTGCCGCAGGACGAGGCGCTGCGGCTCGAGTCGAGCTCGTTCCACGACGTCGGCCTGACCGAGGACCTCGCCGAGGGCACGACCGCGTTCCGCGAGCGGCGCCAGGCGGTGTTCAAGGGGCGCTGAGCGCCTCGGGGGCGGGCGCTGGCCGGACCGCCCCCCGCTGCGGCGCCGCAGGCTACACTGACCCGGCCCCCGTTCCGCCGCGAGAGCCGCGATGCGCCGAGATGCCCGCTTCCCGAACCTGTTCGTGCTCGATCACCCGCTGATCCAGCACAAGCTGTCGCACATGCGCGACCGCACGACGTCCACGCGCACCTTCCGCCAGCTGCTGCGCGAACTCACGCTGCTGATGGGCTACGAGATCACCCGCGACCTGCCGCTGACCACGCAGCCGATCGACACGCCGCTGTGCCCGATGGACGCGCCGGTGATCGACGGCAAGAAGGTGGCGGTGGTGCCGGTGCTGCGGGCCGGCCTCGGCATGGCCGAGGGCCTGATGGAACTGATGCCCTCGGCGCGCCAGGGACACATCGGCCTGTACCGCGGCGAGGACAACCGGCCGGTCGAGTACTACGTGCGGCTGCCCGAGCTCGAGGGCCGCATCTTCATCGTCTGCGACCCGATGCTCGCCACCGGTCACTCCGGCGCGCATGCGGTCCAGGTGCTGCTCGACCGCGGCGTGCACGCCGAGCAGATCCGCTTCCTCGCGCTGGTGGCCGCCCCCGAAGGCGTGACCGCGTTCCAGGCGGCGCACCCGACGGTCCCGGTCTACGTGGCGGCACTCGATTCGCACCTGAACGAGCACGCCTACATCGTGCCCGGTCTCGGGGACGCGGGCGACCGCATCTTCGGCACCAAGCACTGAGCTCGGCGTGCGCGTCGCGCTGCTGGCCGACGTCCACTCGAATCGCGAGGCGCTCGAGGCCTGCCTCGATGACGTGCGGCGGCTAGGCGCGGACCGCCTCGTGTTCCTCGGCGACCTGGTCGGCTACGGTGCCGATCCCGAGTGGGTGGTCGAGCGTGTGCGGGCCGCAGTCGCCGAGGGGGCGATCGCGGTGCGCGGCAATCACGACGCATCGGTCGCCGATGCCGAGCGCACCGGCCTGCACGACGATGCGCAGCGTGTCGCCGACTGGACGCGAGAGCGGCTCGATGCCGACGCGCTCGCGTTCCTGCGCGGCCTGCCGCTGACCCACGAGGAGGGGGGCATGCTGTGCGTGCATGCGAACGCCTACGCGCCGGCGGGCTGGGACTACCTGCTGTCGCGCGTGGAGGTCGGCCGCAGCCTGGCCGCGACGTCGGCGTCGATCACCTTCTGCGGCCATGTCCACGAGCCCGCGCTGTGGACGCAGTCGCCGGTCGGCAAGCTCGGCGAATTCCGGCCGGTGCCCGACGAGCCGATCCCGGTGCCGGGCCACCGGCGCTGGCTCGCCGTGGTCGGGTC
>CAIUGQ010000621.1 GCA_903898725.1 uncultured Burkholderiales bacterium
ACAACATGTTCAAGCAGACGCAGCTGCAGGACACGTTCGGCATGAACATGGTCGCGCTGGTCGACGGCCAGCCGCGCCTGCTCAACCTCAAGCAGATGCTCGAGGCCTTCCTGTCGCACCGCCGCGAGGTGGTCACGCGGCGCACGGTGTTCGAGCTGCGCAAGGCCCGCGACCGCGGCCACGTGCTCGAGGGCCTGGCCGTCGCGATCGCCAACGTCGACGAGATGATCGAGCTGATCAAGGGCTCGCCGACGCCGCCGGTCGCCAAGGAACGGCTGCTGGCACGTGTCTGGAATCCGGGCGTGGCCCGCGAGATGGTCGAGCGTGCCGGGGGCGACGCCACCGCGTTCCGGCCCTTCGGGCTCGAGCCGGGCGTCGGCCTGGCGCCCGACGGCTACCGGCTCTCCGAGATCCAGGCGCAGGAGATCCTGCAGATGCGCCTGCAGCGCCTCACGGGTCTGGAGCAGGACAAGATCGTCCAGGAGTACCGCGAGGTGATGGAGACCATCGCCGACCTGCTCGACATCCTGGCGCGCCCCGAGCGCACCAGCACGATCATCGCCGACGAGCTCAAGGCCATCCAGTCGGAGTACTCCGACCCGGTCAAGGACAAGCGCCGCTCGACCATCGAGCTCAACGCGACCGAGCTCGACACCGAGGACCTGATCGCGCCGACCGACATGGTGGTCACGCTGTCGAACACCGGCTACATCAAGAGCCAGCCGGTGTCCGAGTACCGCGCGCAGAAGCGCGGCGGCCGCGGCAAGCAGGCCACGCAGATGAAGGAAGACGACTGGATCGCCCAGCTCTTCATCGCGAACACGCACGACTACATCCTGTGCTTCTCCGATCGCGGCCGGGTCTACTGGCTCAAGGTCTGGGAGGTGCCGCAGGGCTCGCGCAACGCGCGCGGCAAGCCGATCGTCAACATGTTCCCGCTGGTCGACAACGAGAAGATCACCGTCGTGCTGCCGGTCAAGGCGTTCGACGAGGAGCACTTCGTGTTCATGGCCACCTCGCTGGGCACGGTCAAGAAGACGCCGCTCACCGAGTTCTCGCGTCCGATGAAGCGCGGGATCATCGCGGTCAAGCTCGACGAGGGCGACTACCTCATTGGCGCGGCCGTCACCGACGGCAAGCACGACGTGATGCTGTTCTCCGACGGCGGCAAGGCGGTGCGCTTCGACGAGAACGACGTGCGCCCGATCGGTCGCGATGCGCGCGGCGTGCGCGGCATGACGCTCGAGGAAGGCCAGGCGGTGATCTCGATGCTGGTCGCCGAGAGCGAGACGCAGTCGGTGCTGACCGCGACCGAGAACGGCTTCGGCAAGCGCACGCCGATCACCGAGTACACGCGCCACGGCCGCGGCACGAAGGGCATGATCGCGATCCAGACCAGCGAGCGCAACGGCCGCGTGGTCGCCGCGGTGCTGGTCGAGGCGCGCGACGAGATCATGCTGATCACCACCGGCGGCGTGCTGGTGCGCACCCGCGTCTCCGAGATCCGCGAGATGGGCCGCGCCACGCAGGGCGTCACGCTGATGGCGGTGGGCGAGGGCACGACGCTCACCGGCGTGCAGCGGGTCGTCGAGAGCGACGCGACCGACGAGGTGCCCGCGGCCGAGGCCGGCGAGTCGCCGACCGGCGCCGCACCGGCCGATGGTGCGGCCGACGGCTCGGCGCCTCCGGCCGGGGAGGCGCCTGCGGACGGAGACGCTTCGTGACCCGCCGGGTCTTCAACTTCTCGGCCGGTCCGGCGGTGCTGCCGGAGCCGGTGCTGCGCCAGGCGGCCGAGGAGATGCTCGACTGGCAGGGCACCGGCATGTCGGTGATGGAGATGAGCCATCGCGGCCGCGAGTTCATGTCGATCCATGCGCGCGCGCTGGCCGACCTGCGCGAACTGATGGCGATCCCGCCCGAGTACAAGATCCTGTTCCTGCAGGGCGGCGGGCTCGGCGAGAACGCGATCGTGCCGATGAACCTGATGGGCCCGAAGGGCCTCGCGGACATCGTCGTGACCGGCCAGTGGTCGGCGAAGTCGGCGAAGGAGGCGGCGCGCTACGGCCGCGTGAATGTCGTCGCGGACGCCGCGCGCGCCGGTCGCGGCTACACCTTCGTGCCGCCGCAGTCCGAGTGGTCGCTGTCGAAGGACGCGTCCTACCTGCATGTGTGCACGAACGAGACCATCGACGGCGTCGAGTTCGACGGCCCGCCCGCGCAGGGCGACGGCCCGGGCGAGGTGCCGCGCGGCGTGCCGATCGTCGCCGATGTCTCCTCGCACATCCTGTCCCGTGCGATCGACGTCAGCCGCTTCGGCTGCCTGTTCGGCGGCGCGCAGAAGAACATCGGCCCGGCGGGCCTGACGCTGGTGATCGTGCGCGAGGACCTGCTCGGCCATGCCCACCCGATGACGCCGAGCGTCTTCGACTACAAGGTGGTCGCCGACAACGACTCGATGTTCAACACGCCGCCGACCTACGCGATCTACCTGGCCGGTCTGGTCTTCCAGTGGCTGCGCGCGCAGGGTGGCGTCCCCGGCATCGAGGCCCGCAACATCGAGAAGGCGGCGCTGCTGTACGACGCCATCGACGCGAGCGGCCTCTACGAGAACCGTGTCGAGCGGCGCTGGCGTTCGCGGATGAACGTGCCGTTCTTCCTGAAGGACGAGCGGCTGAACGACGCGTTCCTGGCGGGTGCGAAGGACGCGGGCCTGGAGCAGCTCAAGGGGCATCGTTCGGTGGGTGGCATGCGTGCCTCGATCTACAACGCGATGCCCGTCGAGGGCGTGCGCGCGCTGGTCGGCTACATGCAGGATTTCGAACGGCGACGCGGCTGAGCCCGGCCCGGGGCGCGCCGATCGCGGGTAGCATCGCGGTTCGGTCGCAGCCGCCCGGCGCGCCGCACGACGACCCTTTCACGACGCATCCATGAGCGATCGACTGAGCGAGCTGAGGACCCTGATCGACGACGTCGATCACCGACTGCTGGCGCTGCTCGGCGAGCGCGGGCGCCTGGTGCTCGAGGTCGGCGCGCTCAAGCATGCCGAGAATGCGCCGGTGCTGCGGCCCGAGCGCGAGGCGCAGATCCTGCGCCGGCTCGCCGCGAACAATCCCGGTCCGCTCGCCGACGGCGCGATCGCCGCGATCTGGCGCGAGGTGATCTCCGCCTGCCGCGAGCTCGAACGCCGGCTGCGCGTGGGCTACCTCGGCCCGGTGGGCACCTTCTCCGAGCAGGCGGTGTTCGCGCAGTTCGGTCACGGCGTCGATGCGGTGCCCTGCGCGAGCATCGACGAGGTGTTCCGTGCGGCCGAGGCCGGCACGGTCGACTTCGGCGTGGTGCCGGTCGAGAACTCGACCGAAGGCGCGGTCAACCGCAGCCTCGACCTGTTCCTGCAGTCGCCGCTGCGGGTGTGCGGCGAGGTGTCGATCCCGATCAAGCACAACCTGCTGACGGCCTCCGGTTCGATGGCCGGCGTGACGCGTGTGTGCGCCCATGCGCAGGCGCTCGCGCAGTGCACCGGCTGGCTCAACCGCAACCATCCGACGATCGAGCGCGTGCCGGTCTCGAGCAACGCCGAGGGCGCCCGGCTCGCCGCGATCGAGCCGCACACCGCGGGCATCGCCGGCGACGGCGTGCTCGGCCGCTACGAGGTCAAGGTGGTCGCCGAGGCGATCCAGGACGACCCGCTGAACCGCACGCGCTTCGCGGTCGTCGGCCAGCATGTCTGCGGCGTCTCGGGCGAGGACCAGACCTCGCTGATCCTGTCTGTGCCCGACCGGGCCGGCGCGGTCCATGCGCTGATCGAGCCGCTGGCGCGACACGGCGTGTCGATGAAGCGTTTCGAGTCGCGTCCGGCCCGCCAGGGCGGCTGGCAGTACTACTTCTACATCGACCTGCTCGGCCACGAGCAGGACCCGCAGGTCGCCGCCGCGCTCGCCGACATCCGGGCGCATGCGGCCTTCTTCAAGTCGCTCGGCTCCTACCCGCGCGAGGTCGCGCTGCCGCGTACCGCGGCGCGGGCCTGACCGGGCGAGTCATCCCTCCCACGTCCCTCGAGCAGCACATCATGAGCACCTCCGCGCCCGCCGAACTCGCTCCCGCGTACGTCCGCGCGATCGCCCCCTACCAGGCGGGCAAGCCGATCTCCGAGGTCGCACGCGAGTACGGTCTGGACGAGGCGCGGATCGTGAAGCTGGCGTCGAACGAGAACCCGCTGGGCATGCCGGAGTCGGCGCGCGTCGCGATGATGGCGGCTGCTGCCGAGCTCGGCCGCTACCCCGATGCCAACGGCTTCGAGCTGAAGGCCGCGCTGTCGAAGCGGCTCGACGTGCCGCAGGACTGGCTGACGCTGGGCAACGGTTCGAACGACATCCTCGAGCTGGTCGCGCATGCGCTGCTGCAGCCGGGCACCTCGGCGATCTACTCGCAGTACTCGTTCGCCGTCTACGCGCTGGCCACCCAGGAGACCGGGGCACGCGCCATCGTCGTGCCGGCGCGCGACCACGGCCACGACCTCGCGGCGATGCGCGCGGCGATCGCGGCCGGCACGCGGATCGTGTTCATCGCCAACCCGAACAACCCGACCGGCACCTTCCTGCCGGCCACCGAGGTCGAGGCCTTCCTCGCGTCGGTGCCGCCGCAGGTGGTGGTGGTGCTCGACGAGGCCTACAACGAGTACCTCGAGCCGGCGCTGCGCTTCGATGCGGTGGCCTGGGTGCGGCGCTTCCCCAACCTCGTGCTCTCGCGCACCTTCTCGAAGGCCTACGGTCTCGCGGGCCTGCGCGTGGGCTACGCGGTCGCGCAGCCGGCGATGACGGATCTGCTCAACCGCGTGCGCCAGCCGTTCAACGTCAACTCGCTCGCGCAGGCCGCCGCGGTCGCGGCGCTCGGCGACGCGGACTTCCTCGAGCGCAGCCGCGCGCTGAATGCCGAAGGCGTGGCCCGGCTCCAGGCGGCGTTCGACGCGCTCGGGCTGCCCTACGTGAAGTCGTTCGGCAACTTCGTGCTGGTGAAGGTCGGCGACGCGGCCAGCATCAACCAGGCGCTGCTGCGGGCCGGCGTGATCGTGCGGCCGGTGGGCAACTACGGGCTGCCCGAGTGGCTGCGGATCAGCGTCGGCCTGCCGGCCGAGAACGAGGCCTTCCTGGTGGCGCTGCGCGCCGCGCTCGGCCGCGCGTGACCGTGTTCCCGAAGGTCGCGATCGTCGGCACCGGGGCGGTCGGCGCCTCGGTCGGCGGCGGCCTTCGGGCGCGCGGGCTGGCCCGCGAGGTGTGGGGCTTCGACCCCGCCAACGGCGAGGCGGCCCGCAGCGCCGGTGCGATCGACCGCGTCGCGGCGAGCCTGGCCGAGGCGCTCGACGGTGCCGACCTGGTGCTGCTGGCCGCGCCGGTGCCGGTGAACCGTGCCCTGCTGGGTGACGCGGCGCTGCGCGAGGCGCTCGGGCCGCGGACGGTGCTCACGGACGTGTCCAGCACCAAGGCCAGCGTGGTGGCCGCGGCCCGGTCCGGGCTGGGCGCACGGCTCGGCCGCTTCGTCGCCTCGCATCCGATCGCGGGCTCCGACCGCGCCGGCCCGGCGGCGGCCCGCGCGGACCTCATCGCCGGGGCGCACGTGATCGTGTGTCCGACCGAGGACTGCGACGCCGATGCGCTCGCCACCGTCGAGTCGACCTGGGCGGCGCTCGGGGGGCGGGTGGCGCGCATGGACGCCGCCCATCACGACCGGCTCTTCGCCGAGGTCTCGCACTGGCCGCATGCGGTGGCCTTCGCGCTGTCGGCGTCGGTCGGATGCGGGCCGCTCGCGGACGATGCACGGCGTTACCACGGTGCCGGGCTGCGCGACACCACCCGGGTCGGCGGCTCGCCGCCCGAGCTGTGGGCGGGCATCCTGCTCGACAACCGCGAGGCCTCGCTGGCGGCGGCCGCGGCCTTTCGCGTGGAGCTCGAGCGGATCGAGCATGCGCTGGCCGAGGGTGACCGGGACGCGCTGATCGAGGCGCTCGCACGCGGCGCGACCTGGCGCACGACGCTCTAGCGGGCGTCGCGCCGGGGCGGCGGGCGGCGGCTCAGCCCGCCATGCGCGCGCGGATCGTCTCGATGCGCTCGCGATTGACGCCGAAGTCGCGGCGCCCCAGCCGGGACGCCGATCGGACCTGGATCACCGCAGCCTTCTCGTCGACGAGGAACTCGACGTCGTCGACGAAGCGCAGCCAGCGCGTCGTGAACTCGGCATAGAGGTATCCCGGCCGTTCCTCGACGATGGCCGCTCCGGGCAGGCCGGCGACCACGCCACGCAGCCGCGTGAAGCTCGCCTTCGTGTCCGGCCCCGCCGCGATCGGTGCGATGCGGTGGTACTCGGTGGTCGCCTGGCTGGACACCGCATTGGACAGGTCCTCGCGCACCGGGCGCAGCGCGCCGTCCACAGGACCGCGCTGCGCCGGACGCGTCCCCGACAGCAGCCCGCCGCAGGCCGCCAGCGGCAGCGCGGCGACGGCCGCGAGGACGCCGAGCAGGACCCGGCGGCCGAGCCGCGGCCGGCTCACTCGGCCTTCCGCAGGCGGCGGATCAGGCTGGAGGTGTCCCAGCGGCCGCCGCCCAGGCGCTGCACGTCGCCATAGAACTGGTCGACCAACGCGGTCGCGGGCAGCGGTGCGCCGTTGCGCTTGGCCTCGTCGAGGCACAGACCGAGGTCCTTGCGCATCCAGTCGACCGCGAAGCCGAAGTCGAACTTGTCGTCGACCATGGTCTTGCCGCGGTTGTCCATCTGCCAGGACTGGGCGGCGCCCTTGCCGATCACGTCGAGGACCAGCTTCATGTCGAGGCCGGCGGCAATGCCGAAGCTCACGCCCTCGGACAGGCCCTGGACCAGGCTCGCGATGCAGATCTGGTTGACCATCTTGGCGAGCTGGCCCGCTCCCGGCGAACCGATCAGCGTGAACGCCCGCGAGAAGGCCATGCCGACCGGCTTCGCGCGCTCGAAGGCCGCGGGCTCGCCGCCGCACATCACGGTGAGCAGGCCGTTGACCGCGCCGGCTTGGCCGCCCGAGACGGGGGCGTCGACGAAGTCGAGCCCCGCGGCCTTCGCGGTCGCGTACAGCTCGCGCGCGACTTCGGCCGACGCGGTGGTGTGGTCGACGAAGAGCGCGCCCTTCGACATGCCGGCGAACGCGCCATCGGGTCCGAGCACCACGCTGCGCAGGTCGTCGTCGTTGCCGACGCAGGCGAACACGATCTGCGCGCCGGCGGCCGCCTCGCGCGGCGTGGCGGCCGATTTGCCGCCGTACTCGGCGACCCATGCCTGCGCCTTCGCGGCACTGCGGTTGTAGACGGTCACGTGGTGTCCGGCCCGGGCGAGGTGACCCGCCATCGGGTAGCCCATCACGCCCATGCCCAGGAACGCCACCTTGTGCGGGGTGACCGCTTCGTAAGTCTTCGTCATCGCATCCTCCTGGCCCCGATTCTACGGGACGCGCAGGCCGCGTCCGCGCGACGGGCGCAGGCGATGCTCCGGCGAGTCTGCGGCGAGTCTCAGGCGCGGCGCAGGGGCCGTTCAGGCGATGCGGTCGAGCCAGCGGGCGATCGTGCCCGCCACGGTGCGCCAGCGCCGCTCGAGCATCGGCACGTGCCCGACGCCCGGGACACACACCGGCTCGGCACCCCAGCGCGCGACGAGCTCGTCGAGGGCGGTCGGCGGGATCATGCCGTCCTGCTCGCCGTGAAGCGCCAGCATCGGCACGCCGTCGGCGCGACCGCTGGCGCCCCCCATCGGTGCCCAGGTCATCTCCCACAGCGCCCGGCCCGACTCGCGGCCGAGCATGCGCGCCAGCGCGCGGTCATGGTCACCCTCGCCATCGGCCGGCAGCGGGTCGTGCGCCAGCAGGTCGATCAGGCCGCGTCCGTCGCGCGATCCGAGCGCCACCTGCATCAGGCTGCCGAGCGCCTGCGGACGGCGCAGCGCCATCCGGGACACCGAGGCGAGCAGCCCGCCCGGCGGCACGCTCGACAGGAGCACTGCCGCGCGCGGCTGGGTGCCTCGTGCCAGGAGCCGCTGCAGCACGAGGCCGCCCATCGACGATCCGAACACCACCGCGGGACGCCCGATCGCGTCGAGGGCACGCACCACGTCGCTGCCGTAGTCGTCCAGCCCGTAGGCGTCGAGGAGCGGCGCGCCGTCGCTGCCGCCGTGCCCGCGCAGGGACAGCGCGTGCACGTCGTGGCCACGGGCGGCGAAGAACGGCATGAAGGTGCGCATCCAGCTGCCGGCGTGGGTGTAGGCGCCGTGCACCATCAGGATGGGCGGGCGGGCCGGCTCGCGGGCCCGCAGGCTGAGCAGTTCGAGCCGGGGCTGCCAGGGCGCCTGCAGGGAGTCGACGGCGAGCTCGGGGAGGGCGGCCATGGGGCGGGGTCCATCGTAGGTCTTTGCAAGAGCATCGGCCCGCCCCGGACGCGCAGGAGTGATGCAGTGCACGCCAGGCCCCCGGCGGTCGGCGCGGGGCGCCGGATGGCACGCCCCGACGGGTGCGCCTCAGCCCGGGCGCAACGCCTCGGCCAGCCGCTGCACGTCGATGCCGCGACGCGTCAGCGCCTGCTGCAGCGCGTCGGGGCCGGCCAGGTGCAGGGCACCGACCAGCGCCATGCCCGGACCCGGCTCGTCGAGCGCACCCGCCAGCGCGTCGGCCATCGCGTCGTCGCGGTCGGCGAACAGCCGCGTGCGCAGCGCCGCCAGCGCGCCTTCGGGGGGATAGGCGAAGTCCTTGAGCGCCGCGAGCTCGGCGAGGTCGCCGCGACGCCAGGCATCGACGATCCGGACATAGGTGCGCGACTGCGCGTCGCGGTGGGCGAGCCGCAGCGCGAGCGCCGCATCCTGCTCGTCGAGCGGGCCGCCCGCGAAGGCCGCCACCTGTGCCTCGGCGGTCTCCATCTCGACGATCGGCAGCCCGCGTGCGCGGGCACGCCGGATCAGGTGAAGCTCGACGCCGTCGCGCGGGTCCGCGCCGAAGCGCTGGTCGTCCGCGTCGGGCAGCAGCAGCGCCAGCGCCCAGGGCTGCAGCCGCTGCAGCTCGCGCAGCGTCCACGGCTGCTGGTGGAGCGTGCGGCGCAGTGCCCGCAGGGTCTCGGGGCGCAGCACCGTCGCCAGGGTGGCCCCGGCGGGCAGCAGCGCCCGCGCGGTCGCGGCCGCGCGGATCTCCGTGGCGCGTCCGTCGGTGTCGATCTCGACGATCAGGCGGCGTGCCGCGTCGAAGGCCTGCTCGATCGACTCGGGCAAGGGGTAGAAGCGCGACAGCCCGGCGTGCACCGTCCCCAGCAGGACGATGCGCCCGGGGGCACCGGGGCGCGAGAGCGCGAAGGCCGGCGGCGCATAGGTGAAGCCGGGCAGGCTTCGGTACGCGCAGCCGGCCGCGAGCGTCGCGGCCGCGAGCACGCCGGCCCGCAGCAGGCCGCGACGTGCCGCGGGGCCGGGCTCAGAACGCCGCGGCGTGCCCGTCGCGGCGGCTGTCGCTGGCGGCGACGTAGCCGTCCTCGATCGAGTCGGTCATGCGCCAGATGAACTGGCCGGAGCCGAAGTCCATGTACGGGTCGGCGACCGGCGCGAGGTTGTGTCCCATCGCGCGCAGCGCCTCGACCACCTCCGGCTCCATCGTCGACTCGACGTCCAGATCGAGTCCGCGATTGACCTTCCAGCGCGGCGCATCGCAGGCCGCCTGCGGGTTCTGGCGATAGTCGAGCATGCGGACCAGCGTCTGCATGTGACCCTGCGGCTGCATGTTCCCGCCCATCACGCCGAAGCTCATCTGCGGCTTGCCGTCCTTCGTCAGGAACGCGGGGATGATGGTCTGGAACGGCCGCTTGCCCGGGGCGACGACGTTCGGGTGTGCCGGGTCGAGCGAGAAGCAGTGGCCGCGGTTCTGCAGCGACACGCCGGTGCCGGGCACCACGACGCCCGAGCCGAAGCCCATGTAGTTCGACTGGATGAAGCTGACCATCCGGCCTTCCGAGTCGGCCGCGGTCAGGTAGATGGTGCCGCCCGGGGGCGGCATGCCGTGCGAGAAGCTGGTCGCGCGGTCGCGGCTGATCAGCTTCGCGCGCTCGGCGAGGTAGGCCGGGTCGAGCAGCTGGGCGGGCGTCACCTTCATGTGCCGGATGTCGGCGACATGCGCGTAGACGTCGGCGAAGGCGACCTTCATCGCCTCGATCTGCAGGTGGCGGCTCTCGGCGGAGTCCGGCGGCAGCGAGCCGATGTCGAAGTGCTTCAGGATGCCCAGCGCGATCAGTGCGGCGATGCCCTGGCCGTTCGGCGGGATCTCGTGCAGGCGGTGGCCGCCGTAGTCCATGCCGATCGGGTCGACCCAGTCGATCGAGTAGCCGGCGAGGTCGGCCGCGCTCATCGAGCCCCCGTTGGCGGCGGCGTGCGCGACCAGCTTCGCGGCGGTCTCGCCTTCGTAGAAGTCGCGGCCCTTGGTGGCGGCGATGCGGCGCAGCGTGCCCGCCGCGCCCTGCAGCACGAAGCGCTCGCCGTACTCGGGTGCGCGGCCGCGCGGCAGGAAGTGCTCGGCGAAGCCCGGCTGGTCCTTGAGGATGTCGACGTGCGCGTCCCACTTGCGCTTGACGATCGTCGACACGTTGTAGCCCTGCTCGGCGTACTCGATCGCCGGCTGCAGGCACTGCTCGAACGACAGTCGGCCGAACTTCTCGTGCAGCGCCGCCCAGCCGGCGACGCAGCCCGGCACCGTCACGGTGTCCCAGCCGCGCAGCGGATAGACCCCGCCGTGCTTGCGCTTGAAGTACTCGACGTCCCAGGCCGCGGGCGCCGTGCCCGACGCGTTCAGGCCGTGGAGCTTCTGGCCGTCCCAGACGATGGCGAACGCGTCCGAACCCAGTCCGTTGGAGCACGGCTCGGTCAGGGTGAGGGTCGAGGCCGCGGCCACGATCGCGTCGATCGCGTTGCCGCCGGCGGCGAGCATCCGCAGGCCGGCCTGCGCGGCCAGCGGCTGCGAGGTGGCGACCACGTTGCGGGCGAAGACCGGCGTGCGGACCGTCGGGTAGGGGTTGTTCCAGTCGAAGTTCGTGGTCATCGGGAGGATTCCGGGAAGGGAGAGGATCGGTCAGCAGCCCAGACGATCGGCCAGATCGTCGAAGCCGGTACTCGTGATGTCGAAGCGGTCGCCCTCGCGCGGCACGTCGCCGCGACGCTGCGGGCCGAACTCGAGCGGGCGGTCGACGTAGGCGGTGCGCAGCCCGCAGGCCGCTGCGGCGCGCAGGTCCGCAGCGTGCGCGGCGACCATCATGACCTGCGCCGGCGCGACATCGAAGGTGTCGGCCACCCCGAGGTAGGCGCCCGGCTCGGGCTTGTACGCACGGTACACCTCGGCGGACAGCACGCAGTCCCATGGCAGAGCGGCGCGCTTGGCCATCCGGGTGAGCAGGCCGACGTTGCCGTTCGACAGCGGGGTGATCACGAAACGCGATTTCAGCCGGGCGAGTCCGGCACGCGCCTCGGGCCACGGATCGAGCCGATGCCAGGCGAGGTTGAGCGTGACCCGCGCCGGTTCGTCGAGGCGGTCGGCCACGCCGAATGCCGCCAGCGTCGCGTCGAGGTTCTCGCGATGCAGCACGTCCAGCCGCACCCAGGGCCGCTCGCCGCTGCGCACCGCCTGCATCGCCGGCTGGTAGCGGCTGCGCCAGGCGTCGGCGAACGCGCCGCCGTCGACACCGAGTCCGAGCGCGTCCACCTCGCGGGCGATGCTGCCGCGCCAGTCGACCACGGTGCCGAACACGTCGAACGCGAGGACCTGGACCTCGTCGAATGCGGCCATGGCCGTCTCCTGGTGATGGGGGTCAGCGATCGGCGAGCGCCAGGCGCAGGCCGAGGCCGATGAAGAGGGCGCCGATCGCGCGGGGCAGCGCGCGGGCGACGAGCGCGGCCACGCGCCGCCAGCCGCGGTCGGCGGGACGGCTGCGCAGGGAGGCGGCCGCCGCGGCGGTCAGTGTCCCGACGGCACCGGTCACCAGCGTGCCGTTGGCGACGAACACCGCGCCCAGCGCGATGAACGCCAGCGCGGGCCGAGGCGAGGCCGGATCGATGAACTGCGGCACAAAGGCCAGGAAGAAGAGCGCCACCTTGGGGTTGAGCACCGAGACCAGGACGGCGTCGCGAAAGATCGGACCGGCGCGGCGCGCGGGCGTCGGATCGGCTGCGTGCGGGACGTGCAGGGCGTGCGTGGCGGTGACCGGCGCATCGCGCGCGAGCAGCAGCTTCAGGCCCAGCCAGACCAGCCACGCTGCCCCGACCAGCTTCAGCACCCCGAACGCGGCGGCCGATGTCGCGATCAGCGCGGACACGCCGAGCGCACCCAGGGTCACATGGACCAGTCCGCCCGCGCCGATGCCGAGCGCAGCGATCCAGCCGGCCCGCGCGCCGTGCAGACCGGCCTGCGTCGACGTGTAGACGAGGTCCGGCCCGGGCGTGAGGTTCAGCAGCAGGCCGGCGGCGACGAACGCGCCCAGGTGCAGGATGCCCAGCGGTTCCATGGCGCGGCGAGTCTAGCAGAGGGTCCGATCCCCGCCCGTTCGCCGATGCTATGCTGGAACGATGACCGAGGACTCCCTGCGCGACCGCATCGCGACGGTCGCCCGCTCCCTGTACGACCGCGGCCTGACCCATGGCAGCACGGGCAACATCAGCGCACGGCTGCCCGACGGCCGCTGGCTGGTGACGCCGACCGGCTCGAGCTTCGGCTCGCTGGATCCGGTCCGCATCAGCCTGCTCGACGAGGCCGGTACACTGCTGGCCGGCGACCGTCCGTCGAAGGAGACCTTCCTGCACCGTGCGATGTACCGCGAGCGGCCGCGTGCCGGCGCCGTCGTCCATCTGCATTCGACCCATTCGGTCGCGGTGTCGGTGCTCGCCGACGTCGACCCGGCCGACGTGCTGCCGCCCCTGACCGCGTACTACGTGATGCGGATCGGCACGCTGCCGCTGGTCCCGTACCACCCGCCGGGCGACCCGGCGCTCGCCGACGCGGTCGCCGCCTTCGCCACGCGTCATCACGCGGTGCTGCTCGCCAATCACGGTCCCGTCGTCGCCGGCAGCAGCCTCGAGGCCGCCACCGATGCCGTCGAGGAGCTCGAGGCCACCGCGCGACTGTTCCTGACGCTCAACGGACGGGCGTGCCGCTGCCTCGGCTGCGACGAGGTCGAGACGCTGCGCAGCCGCTTCCCCGTCGACTGCTGAGGCGGCCGGCCGGCACCGGGCCGCCCCATCGGGCGACCCGATCGCGGCGATCGGGAACATCCGTTGGCGCGGCGCGTCCGGCTTGACGGACACTTCGGACATCGCGGCGGGCGCCGACAGCCGAGTCCGACGCCGCATGACATCCTCGACCGAACGAACACCGAAAGGAGCTTCACCATGGCCACCGTCCAGCCCCCCCGATTCGACATCGGCATCGACGACGCACACCGCGAACGCATCGCCCAGGGCCTGTCGCGGCTGCTCGCCGACAGCTTCCGGCTCTACCTGAAGACCCACAACTACCACTGGAACGTCACCGGCCCGATGTTCCAGACGCTGCATGTGATGTTCATGCAGCAGTACACCGAGGAGTGGACCGCGCTCGACCAGATCGCCGAGCGGATCCGCGCGCTCGGCGTGGTCGCCCCCGGCACCTCGGCGCAGTTCGCCGAACTGTCGTCGATCCCGGACGACACCAGCGTGCCGAACGCGCAGGAGATGATCCGCAACCTCGTCGAGGGCCAGCAGACCGTCGCACGCACCGCGCGCGAGGTCTTCCGTCATGCCGACGAGGCCAACGACCAGCCGACCTGCGACCTGCTCACGCAGCGCATGGACATCCACGAGAAGAACGCCTGGATGCTGCGCAGCCTGCTGGCCTGAGCCGGGCGCTGTCGGGAAAAGAAAAGGGCCGCGCGAGCGGCCCTTTTCCGTGGTGCGCCGCAGCCGTCAGTCGTCGCCCGCGAACGCCTCCTCGCGCTTCTTGGAGATGGACGGCAGGAACACGATCACCAGCAGCACGGCCGCACACGCCAGCAGCGTGGCGGACAGCGGACGGGTGACGAACACCGACCAGTCGCCGCGCGAGATCGTCATCGCGCGCCGCAGGTACTCCTCCATCAGCTTGCCGAGCACGAAGCCGAGCAGCATCGGAGCCGGTTCGCAATCGAGCTTCTTGAAGAGGTAGCCGAGGATCGCGAACGGGATCGTCATGAACACGTCGAAGACGTTGTTGTTGATCGAGTACGCGCCGATGCAGCAGAACAGCAGGATCGCCGGGTACATGATCCGGTACGGCACCGACAGCAGCTTGACCCACATGCCCACCAGCGGCAGGTTCAGGATCACCAGGAACAGGTTGCCGATCCACATCGAGACGATCAGGCCCCAGAACAGCTTGGGGTTGCTCGTCATCACCTGCGGGCCGGGCTGGATGTTGTGGATCATCATCGCCGCGACCATCAGCGCCATCACCGGCGTGGTCGGGATGCCCAGCGTCAGCATCGGGATGAACGAGGTCTGCGCGCCGGCGTTGTTCGCCGCCTCGGGCGCGGCGACGCCCTGGATCGCGCCCTTGCCGAACATCTCGGGCGTCTTCGAGATCTTCTTCTCGATCGCGTAGGCCGAGAACGACGCGAGCACCGCGCCGCCGCCGGGCAGGATGCCGAGCAGCGAGCCGAGGCTGGTGCCGCGCAGGATCGCGGGGAAGGCCGTCTTGAAGTCCGACCAGCGCGGGAACAGGTTCGTCACCTTGCTGGTGAAGACCTCGCGGTTCTCGCGCTGCTCGAGGTTCAGGATGATCTCGGCGAAGCCGAACATGCCCATCGCGACCGCAACGAACTCGATGCCGTCCGACAGCTCGGGCACGTCGAACGAGAAGCGCGCCACGCCCGAGTTCACGTCGGTGCCGATCATGCCGAGCAGCAGCCCGAAGATCACCATCGCGAGCGCCTTGATCACCGAGCCGTGCGCGAGCACCACCGCGGCAATCAGGCCGAGCACCATCAGCGCGAAGTACTCGGCCGGCCCGAACTTGAAGGCGATCTCGGCGAGTGGCGGCGCGAACGCGGCCAGCAGGAAGGTCGCGACGGTACCGGCGAAGAACGAGGCGATCGCCGCGATGGCCAGCGCCGGACCCGCCTGGCCCTTGCGCGCCATCTGGTAGCCGTCGAGCGTGGTGACCACCGACGAGGACTCACCCGGCAGGTTCACCAGGATGGCCGTGGTCGAGCCGCCGTACTGCGCGCCGTAGTAGATGCCGGCGAGCATGATCAGCGCCGTGGTCGGGTCCGACATCTTGTAGGTGGCCGGCAGCAGCATCGCGATGGTCGCGAGCGGTCCGATGCCGGGCAGCACGCCGATCAGCGTGCCCAGGATCACGCCGATCAGGCAGTACAGCAGGTTGTCGAATGTCCCTGCGGTCGCGAAACCGAGGGCGAGGTTGTTCATGAGTTCCATGTGGTCGATCTCTTGCGTCGCGCGCGCTTCAGCGGGTGAGGAAGAACGGCAGGAACGGGAACTGCAGTTCCAGACCCTTGACGAAGACCAGCCACGAGAACACGAGGAGCACGACCGACGAGATCAGCGTCGTCTTCAGCTTGTACTCGTGACTGGCGAGCGACGAGATGCCGATCAGCAGGAACAGCGACACGATGAATCCGAGCTTGGGCAGCGTGGCGGCGTAGACCGCGACGGCGACGAGCACGAGCAGGATC
>CAIUGQ010000622.1 GCA_903898725.1 uncultured Burkholderiales bacterium
GACCGGGCCCGACGCGCCGCCGCGCGGGCCGGTGGCGCGTCAGGCGCCGCCGCCGGTCGAACCGCGTGCGGTGCCGCCCTCGCGCGGCCGCCGTGTCGCGCGGCTGGGCGAGCATGCGGTCGAGTACGAACTGCGTCGCTCGCGGCGCCGCACGATCGGCTTCTTCGTCGATGACACGGGCCTGCGCGTCACCGCGCCGCGCTGGGTCACGCTGACCGAGATCGATGCGGCGCTGGCCGACAAGGAACGCTGGATCCTGCGCAAGCTGGTCGAGTGGCGCAACCATGCGCAGCGCCGCGAGCGGCTCGCCGTGCGCTGGGAGGACGGCGGTACCGTCACCTACCTCGGCCGGGACCTGACGATGCGCGTGCACGCCGGCGCGCCGACGGTCGAGCTCGAAGGCGAGGTGCTGCGCGTGACGCTGCCCCCGGGTGCCGAGTCGGCGCAGCTGCGCGACGCGGTGCAGGTCTGGCTGCAGGCGCGCGCGCGCGAGGTCTTCGCGCAGCGCCTGCCGATCTACACGGCGCGGCTCGGCCGCGCCCCGAGCCGCTGGCGGCTCTCTTCGGCGCGCACGCGCTGGGGCAGCTGCGCACCCGATGGCTCGATCCGCCTGAACTGGCGGCTGGTGCACTTCCCGATCGAGATCGTCGACTACGTGATCGCCCATGAGCTGGCGCACCTGAAGGAGATGAACCACGGCCCGCGCTTCTGGGCCACGGTCGAGACGCTGCTGCCCGGGTTCGAGACGGCGCGCAGCCGGCTCAAGGACTTCCCCGACGATCTGACGCTGAGCTGAACGAGGACACCGGATGAGACTGCTTCACACCATGCTGAGGGTCGGCGACCTGCAGCGATCGATCGACTTCTACACCCGCGTGCTCGGCATGACGCTGCTGCGTCAGACCGACCGGCCCGACCAGAAGTATTCGCTGGCCTTCGTCGGCTACGAATCGAACCCCGGGCAGGCGGAGATCGAGCTGACCTACAACTATGGCGTCGCCGAGTACGAGATCGGGACCGCCTACGGCCACATCGCGCTGCAGGTCGAGGACGCGGTCGCCTCGTGCGAGAAGATCCGCGCGGCGGGCGGCACCATCACCCGCGAAGCCGGCCCGGTGAAGGGCGGCACCACGATGATCGCGTTCGTCCAGGATCCGGACGGCTACAAGATCGAGCTGATCCAGCGCTGAGCCTGGGTCCGGGCCGAGCCCGGCTCCGGCTCAGCCCGGTCCGGTGGGCCGCCGGGCGCCGGCCTCGAAGAGCGCATCGGCGATCCGTGCCCACTGCACCACCGGCACCTCTTCCGGACGCGCGGTCGGCGTCAGCCCGAAGGCGGGCGTCTCGGGGTCCACGTCCTGGTCACGCAGCCAGGGCAGCAGCGTGCCCCGCAGCATCTTGCGGCGCTGCCCGAAGGCGACGGCCAGCAGCCGCTCCAGCGTGGCGCGGTCGCGCACCAGGGGCTCGGCCCGCGGGCGCATGCGCACCACCGACGAATCGACCCGGGGCGGCGGGTCGAAGGCTTCGGGCGGCACGCCGAACAGCCGCTCGACATGGTTGAAGGCCTGCAGCATCACGCCCAGCCGCCCGTAGTCGGCGACGCCATGCGGCGCGACGATCCGGTCGACCACTTCCTTCTGCAGCATGAAGTGGGCGTCGACGATATGCTCGCGGTGCTCGAGCAGTCCGATCAGCAGCGGACTCGAGATGTTGTAGGGCAGGTTGCCGACCAGCCGGATGCGGCCGTCCCCGGCGAGCGCGGAGAAGTCGAAGGCGAGCGCATCGGCCTCGTGCACGACGAGCGCAGGCTGGGGCCAGCGCTGCCGCAGGCGTGCGACCAGATCGCGATCGATCTCGACCGCCTCGAGCCGCTCGGTCCGCTGCAGCAGCACCGCGGTCAGCGCGCCCAGACCCGGACCGATCTCGACCAGCCGCTCGCCCGGCCGCGGCGAGACCGCGTCGGCGATCCGCTGCAGCACCGAGCCGTCGGTCAGGAAATGCTGGCCGAACCGCTTGCGCGGCGCGTGCTTCACCGCTCTTCGAGGCGCACGTCGACGTACGCCCGATCGCGTACCTGCGACAGCCACTCGCGGTAGGCCTCGGCCGACTTGCGCTCGCGGATCGCATTGCGGGCCGCGGCCCGGACGCGATCGGGCGAGGCACCATCGGTCCGGCGCTCGACCACCTCGATCAGGTGGTAGCCGAAGGGCGACTGGACGGGGCCCGCGATCCGACCCGGCGCGAGATCGTCCATCGCACGCTCGAACTCGGGCACGGTGTCGCCGGGATAGACCCAGCCCAGATCGCCGCCGGCGGACGCGGTGCCGTCCTTCGAGTACTGGCGCGCCATGTCGGCGAAGCTCACCGTCCCGCCTTCGATCCGCTGCCGGATCTCGGTCAGACGGCGGATCACCTCGGACTCGGGGTTCAGCTCGTCGACCCGCACGAGGATGTGCCGGGCCCGGGTCTGCCGCACCGGCGCACCGGCGAGCTTGGCCAGCCCGCCATCGCGCCGGTCGACGAGCTTGATGACGTGGAAGCCGGCTGGGCTGCGCAGCACCGGCGCGATCTCGCCGGGCGCCAGCGGCTCGACCGCCTGCACGAAGATCGGCGGCAGGCGATCGACGGTCCGCATGCCGAGTTCACCGCCGCTGATGGCGTCGGTGCCGTCCGAGAGGTTCGTGACGAGCCGACCGAAATCGACCCCACCGCGTGCCTCGCGTGCGATCGCCTCGGCGCGCAGGCGGGCGCGCTCGACCACCTCGGGCGGCGCGTTCTCGGGCACTCGGACGAGAAGCTGGGCGATGTTGAGCTCGGCCGCGGCGGCTCCGCCGCCGGCCTGCTCGGCCAGCAGCGCATCGACCTCGGCCTCGGAGACCTGGACCCGGCCCTCGATGTCGCGCTCGCGCAGACGGCCGATGGCCATCTCGGACGCCACCTCCTGCCGGAAGCCCGAGAACGACTGGCCATCGGCCTCGACGCGCTGGCGCAGCTGCGCCATGCTGAGCTTGGAGTCCTGGGCGATCCGGCCGATGGCGCGATCGATCGCCGCATCGTCGATGCGGATGCCCGCCTCGCGCGCCGCCTGCGTGGCCGCCCGGTCGACGATCATCCGTTCGAGGACCTGCTTTCGCAGCTCCTCGATCGGCGGCAGCTGGACGTTCTGGCCGCGCAGCCGCTTCTCGATCGAACGGGTCCGGATCTCGAGCTCGCGGGCGGTGATCGCCTCGCTGTTCACGACGGCGACCACCCGGTCGACGAGGACCGGTTCGCGGCTCGCCCCTGCGGCGGCAGGCGTGCTGGCAGCCGCCGCGGGCAGTGCGGGCGATGTGGGCGCCGGACCGGTACCGGGCATGCGCAGCTGCGCATGCGCGCCCGGCGCCGCGGCGAGCAGCAGCAGCGCGAGCGTCCACGAGGGCGAACGTCGTGTGTTCATTCGTATCCGAAGAATCTGGACGGCGTGGCAGGCCGCGTCGAGGGCGGCCGGTAGCCGGGGATGTTGCGCGTCAGTATATCGAAGGGGTCCAGGCCGATCCTCGCGAGCCCGTTGAGCTCGAGCTGCACGAAGAAGGCGCTGGTGCGCTGCGAGGTGGTGGTCACGTAGCGCTGGGCGACGAAGCGGGTGATCCAGCAGTCGGCCGCGTACTCGAGGCCGAAGACCCCCTCGAGCAGCTGCGGCTTGGTGGGGCCGAGCACGCCGGTGACCGGATCGACCCCTTCGCGCAGGACCGAGTAGTTCACGCGCCCCAGCGTGTTCCAGCGGCGCGAGATCGGCCAGCGCCACGAGGTGTCGACCTGGGCATAGTCGCGCTCCTGGTAGCGCAGTGCCACGTTGAACAGCCGGTCGTGGGCGGGCCAGAAGCGCCACGACACGCCGAAGCGCGGGACGCTGCCCTCGGCGACCGACACCTGGACGCCGGCATCGACGTTGTGGCCGCCGCCGAGGTTGCCCGAGGCGACCAGCAGCACGTCGGAACGCGAGTAGGTCCGGGACGGCACGCCCGGCAGCGTGACGCGCTGCTCGTTGAAGTACACCCGCTGCGCGGCGCCCAGCCGCAGCGACTCGATGCCTGTGGAGGGCTCGATGAAGCGCGAGACCGCGCCGGCGGTGATCTGGTTCGCGTCGGCGATGCGATCGCCGCCGACGAAGAGCTGCTCGTTGAACAGCGTCGCGAAGCTGAGCTGGGCGACCGCCGAGTCGAACACCGGGATCTGGCTCTGGTCGCGGTACGGCGTGTAGACGTAGAGCAGCCTGGGCTCGAGCGTCTGGATCATGTCGCGGCTGCCGAGCGTGGTGGTGCGCTCGAACACCAGCCCCGAGTCGAGCGAGAAGGTCGGCAGCACGCGGTCGATCGCCTCCGGCCCGACCGGGTTGAAGTCGAGCCGATACGCGGTCGCGTGCACCGAGGCCTTCGGGGTGAGGAACCAGGCCGGGCCGCCGAACGGGTAGGCGATCGACGGGTTGACGATCATCCGCGCACCCTGGGCGCTGCCCGCGAGGTCGCGGCGGAACTCGCTCGCGTCGGCGGCCATCAGGAAGTCGAACCCGGCCAGGTCGCGCTGGGAGTGCAGCGCGGAGATCTGCGGCATCCGGTCGTAGGCCGGTGCGCCCCGGGCCTCGAGGATGTTCTGGTAGGCGAGCGCGCGTGCGGTCACCACCGTATCGCCGAAGGCACGGGTGGCGAACACGCTGCGGGGCAGGCTGCGCTCGGCGCTCTGCGCGATCGTGCGCGAGTAGTCGACGTAGTAGTTGTCGTCCGACACGCCCCGCAGGACCCAGCCCCCCGAGAAGCCGTTCCAGTTGGTGACGGTGTGCGTGCTGTCGATCATCCAGCGCGGGGCCGCGGCTTCGATGTCGTTCGGGTTGTACTCGAAGCGGGTCATGCCGTTCGACTGCGGCTCGAGGTAGCGCGCGAAGCCGCCGACCTGCAGGCCGCGGCGCGCGGTCGCGTTGGTGTAGAGCGTGAAGTCGCGGTTGGGCGCGATGTTCCAGTAGTACGGGATGCGGACCTCGGCCCCGTAGGTGCTGGAGATCGACAGCGTCGGCGGCAGGAAGCCGCTGCGGCGCTCGTCGCCGAGCGGGAACGCCAGCGAGGGCGCCTTGAAGATCGGCACGTCCTTGAAGTAGAGCGTGGCCCAGCGTGCCGAGCCCTCGTCGGCGGCACGGTCGAGGGTGAACGACTCCGCCCGCAGGTACCAGTCCGGGTCGTCGGGCTTGCAGGTGGTATAGGTGGCGTCGGTCATCTCGACCTCGCCGCGCCCGAGGAAGTCGGCCCGTGCGGCCTCGCCGCGCGCGCCGGTGGCCGGCACGTAGTACCGGGGCGAGGCGAAGGAGCCCTCGTTCGAATCGAGCCTGAGCGTGAGCTCCGGCCCGGTGAACACCGTGCCCTCGCGTGCGATCCGCACCCGGCCGACGGCGACCACCTCGTCGTCGGCCTCGTAGATCGTCAGGCGGTCGCCGCGGATCACGGTGCCGCCGCGTCGCACTTCGGCATTGCCCTCGAGCGTGGTCTCCCGGCTCGTCCGGCCGTCGACCGTGTCGCCTCGCGCGAAGGTCGGGCGGGGGGCGTCGCCGTCGAGGTTCGACTCGCGTAGTTCGGTCTCGAGCCGCAGCTGCGGCCCCGTCGGCTCGGCCGGCGACGACGCCGCCTGCGCACGGGCGGCGTCCAGCGGCGCGACGAGCGTCGCGACGAGGAGGAGCAGACCGGGCAGGGCCAGGGGTCGAAGGGGGCGGCGCATTCGAGGCGGCTTCGGGGGCGCTCCGGGGCGCTGCGGTTCGATCCCGTATTATAGGGAGCCACCCGGACACGCATGGACACACGACTCGAACTGCTCCGCGCCTGGCTCGAGGCGCTCCCGGCCTCGCACGGCCTCGGCCCCGGCACGCTGCGACCGGCCTCCAACGACGCGAGCTTTCGCCGGTATTTCCGCGTCGACGCGGGCACCGCCCACGGCGGCAGCCTGATCGCGATGGACGCGCCGCCCCCGATGGAGGACTGCGGCCCGTTCGTGCACGCGGCCGAGGTGCTCGGACGCAGCGGCGTCAGCGTGCCGCGCGTCGTCGAGGCCGACCTGACGCGCGGCTTCCTGCTGCTCGAGGACTTCGGCTCGACCACCTACCTGTCGGTGCTCGACGAGACCACCGCCCCGGCGCTGTACGCCGACGCGATCGGCGCGCTGGTCACGATGCAGGCCGCCGGCGGGGCCGACGACTTCCCCCCCTACGACCGCGAGCTGCTGCGGCGCGAACTGCGGCTGTTTCCCGAGTGGTACGTCGAGCGGCACAAGGGCATCACGCTCACCGAGTCCGAGCGCGCCGTGCTCGACGACGCCTTCGAGACGATCCTCGCCGTCACGCTGGCGCAGCCGCGGGTCCACGTGCACCGCGACTTCCACTCGCGCAACCTGATGCTGCTGCCCGGCACGCGCAACCCCGGCATCCTCGACTTCCAGGACGCGGTGATCGGCCCGATCACCTACGACCTGGTGTCGCTGCTGCGCGATGCCTACGTGCGCTGGGAGGAGGAGCAGGTCCTCGACTGGGCGATCCGCTACTGGGAGCGCGCCCGCGCCGCCGGACTGCCGATGCCCGCCCAGTTCGGCGACTTCTATCGCGACTTCGAATGGATGGGCCTGCAGCGCCACCTGAAGGTGCTCGGCATCTTCGCGCGGCTGTGCCACCGGGACGGCAAGGACCGCTACCTCGCCGACCTGCCGCTGGTGCTGCGCTACGTCCGCGACGTCGTCGCCCGCTACAACGGGCTCGGGCCGCTCGCGCGGCTGATCGACCGGATCGAGGGCGACGCGCCCGGCGTCGGCTACACCTTCTGAGCCGGGCCGTCCGATGCGCGCGATGATCCTGGCGGCGGGCCGCGGCGAGCGGATGCGGCCGCTGACCGACACCTGCCCCAAGCCGCTGCTGCCGGTGGGCGGCAAGCCCCTGGTGGCCTGGCACCTCGAGCGCCTCGCGGCGGCGGGCGTGCGCGACGTGGTGATCAACCATGCCTGGCTCGGCCACGAGATCGAGCGCGTGCTCGGCGACGGCTCGAGCTGGGGCCTGTCGATCCGCTACTCGCCCGAAGGCAGCGCGCTCGAGACCGCCGGCGGCATCGCGAACGCGCTGCCGATGCTCGGCGACGCACCGTTCCTCGTCGTCAACGGCGACGTCTGGTGCGACTGGGACCCGCGGCGCGCCGGGCCGATCGCCGCGCAGCTCGAGGGCTGCGGCTGGGACGCCTGGTGCGTGCTGGTCGACAACCCCGAACACCATCCGGCCGGCGACTTCGCCCTCGCCGACGGCCGCCTGCTGGACACCGGCGCCCCGCCCGAGGCGCCGCGGCTGACCTTCTCCGGCATCGGCATCTACCGCCCCGCCCTCTTCGCCGGCATCACCCGCGGTACCCCCGCGAAGCTCGCCCCGCTGCTGCGCGGCGCGGCCGCGGCCCGCCGCGCCGGCGCCGAGCGCCACCTCGGCCGATGGGTCGACGTCGGCACCCCGCAGCGCCTCGCCCAACTCGACGCCACCCTGGACGCTTCCCGATGACCGACACCACGCCCTTCAAGACGCGCCGGCAACGGCTGGCCGAATCGATGCGCCAGCGCGGCGGCGGCGTCGCCGTGATCGCGACCGCGCCCGAGGTGCCGCGCAACCGCGACACCGACTATCCGTACCGGCCCGACAGCTATTTCTACTACCTGAGCGGCTTTCCCGAGCCCGAGGCGGTGGTGGTCGTCGATGCCCGGGGCGAGACGCCCCGTTCGATCCTCTTCTGCCGGGACAAGAACGAGGAACGCGAGATCTGGGACGGCTTTCGCCATGGTCCGGCCGCAGCCGCCGAGCGCTTCGGCTTCGACGAGGCACGCTCCTTCGCCAGCCTCGACGAGGCGATGCCCGGTCTGCTCGCCGACGCCCCCGCGGTGTTCTGCGCGCTCGCCGAGACGAACGCCGCCGACTCGCAGCTGCAGCGCTGGCTGTCGGCGGTCCGCGCGCAGGCCCGGGCCGGCGTCGGCGCCCCGGCGGCGGCCTGGAACGTGCATGCGCTGCTCGACGAGATGCGGCTGGTCAAGGACGGCGTCGAACTCGACACCATGCGCCGCGCGGCCCGCATCTCGGCCCACGCCCACGTCCGCGCGATGCGCGCCACCGCGCCCGGGCTGCGCGAGTACGAGATCGAGGCCGAGCTGCTGCACGAGTTCCGGCGCAACGGTTCGCAGTTCCCCGCCTACGGCTCGATCGTCGCCGGCGGACGCAACGCCTGCGTGCTGCACTACCGCGAGAACGACGCGGTGCTGCGCGACGGCGATCTGCTGCTGATCGACGCCGGCTGCGAGCTCGACGGCTATGCGTCGGACATCACGCGCACCTGGCCGGTCAACGGGCGCTTCAGCGGCCCGCAGCGCGAGCTCTACGACGTCGTGCTCGCCGCCCAGGCCGCCGCCATCGATGCGACCCGTCCGGGCGCCCGCTTCACCGACCCGCACGACGCTGCGGTGCGGGTGCTGGCGCAGGGCATGATCGATGCGAAGCTCGTCTCGGGCACGCTCGACGGCGTGATCGAGAGCGGGGACTACCGGCGCTTCTACATGCATCGCACCGGTCACTGGCTGGGCATGGACGTGCACGACTGCGGCGAGTACCGCGAACCCGGCGAAGCCGCCGCGGCCGGTGGCGACAAGCCGTGGCGCGTGCTGCGTCCCGGGATGGTGCTCACCGTCGAGCCCGGCATCTATGTCCGCGCCGCGGACGACGTGCCCGCGGCGTATCACGACATCGGCATCCGGATCGAGGACGACGCGGTGGTCACCGCGAGCGGCTGCGAGATCATCACCGGCGACGTGCCCAAGGCCGCCGCCGACATCGAGGCGCTGATGCGGGCGCGATGAGCGCGGGCGCCAGCGCATCCGGCATGGACGCCTCCGGCAACGGCGGCGGGCCGGCCCCGCCAGGCGCAGCCGCGGCGGCCGATCCGCGCTGGCACATCGTCGGCGCGGGGCCGGTGGCACTCGCGTTCGCACTGTTCCTAGTGCGACGCGGCGTGCCCGCCTCGGCGATCGCCCTCGACCCGTCGCCCGAGGCGGACACGCCGCTGCCGCCGGCCCTCGCGGCCCGCACGCTCGCGATCTCGCAGGGCTCGAGGCAACTGCTCGAGCGGATCGCGACGATGCCCAAGGCCGGCCGCATCGATCGGGTCGAGGTCTCGCTGCGCGGTCACGCCGGCCGGACGCGCATCGTCGCGGCCGACCTCGGGATGCCCGCGCTCGGCCACGTGCTGCGGTACGGCCCGCTCGTCCGGGCACTGCGCGACGCCGCGCGCGCGCACCGCTGGGCGCCGGTGCCCGCGGCGGGCGAGGCCCCGGCACTGTGCGTGCATGCCGAGGGCGATGCCGGCGACGACGCCGACACGCGCGACTTCGGGCAATGCGCACTCCTCGGCGAGGTCAGCGCCCCTCGGGCACCCGCCGCACTGCTCGGCACCGCGTTCGAGCGGTTCACGCCGGACGGCCCTCTCGCGCTGCTGCCGCTGCCCGAGCCGGCTCGCTGGAGCCTCGTGTGGTGCGACCGCCCGGAGCGCTGCGAGGCACGCCGCGACGCCGCGCACCGGAGCCTGTCGGCCGAGCTTCAGGCGCGTTTCGGCGATGCGCTCGGCGAGCTCGAGGTCGACGGCCCGCTCGCGGTGGCGCCGCTCGTGCGCCGCGCGCGCCGTGCGGTCGTCGGCGCCTCGCAGGCCTGGATCGGCAACGCCGCCCAGTCGCTGCATCCGGTCGCCGGCCAGGGCCTGAACCTCGGCCTGCGCGACGCGTTCGAACTCGCCGATGCGCTGGCACCGGTGCGGCTGCGCGGCGCCTCCCTGGCCGGGGCGCTCGACGGCTGGGCTCGCGGCCGACGGCTCGACCGGACGGTCACGATCGGGCTGACCGACCTGATGGCGGCGAGCTTCACCTGGCCCGTCGCGCGCCCGCTGCAGTCGCCGCTGCTCGCCGCACTGGACGCGATCGCACCGCTGCGCCGGCCGCTCGCGCTGCACCTGATGTTCGGGCACCGCTGACCCGTCGTCGCGGCCGGCCGGCTCGGTTGTCCGGGGCACGGGCCCTGCGGCGGCGGGCCGCGATAGCGTCCGCTCACCCTCTCCGGCTTCGGAACGGGGTCGCACTGCCTGCTTCTTGTGCAGACGGATTTTCGCTAGAATCCGCTCCCCCCCTGGCTCGCCACCCCCGCCACACGCTCGCCCCGCGTGGCTCGCCCGCCCTCCGCCATGCACCTCGGCCCCTACCGGTTGCCCAACAACGTGTTCGTCGCGCCCATGGCGGGCGTCACGGACCGGCCGTTCCGGCAACTGTGTCGTGCGCTCGGTGCCGGCTACGCGGTCTCGGAGATGGCGGCCTCCAACCCGCGGCTGTGGGCCTCGGTGAAGACGGCCCGACGCCTGAACCACGACGGCGAGCCGGCACCGAAGGCCGTGCAGATCGCGGGGGCCGATCCGGCGATGATGGCGCAGGCCGCCCGCTTCAATGTCGACCGCGGCGCGCAGATCATCGACATCAACATGGGCTGCCCGGCCAAGAAGGTCTGCGACGTCGCCGCCGGCTCGGCCCTGATGGCCGACGAGCCGCTCGCGATCGCGATCGTGGCGGCGGTGACGGCGGCGGTCGACGTGCCGGTCACCGTGAAGCTGCGCACCGGCCCGTCGCCCGCGCGGCGAAACGCCGTGGCGCTGGCCCGGGCGCTCGCCGACGCGGGCGCGGCGATGATCACCGTGCACGGCCGGACCCGCGCCTGCGCCTTCGGCGGACAGGCCGAGTACGACACCATCGCGGCGGTCAAGCAGGCGGTGAGCGTGCCGGTGGTGGCCAACGGCGACATCGACTCGCCAGCCAAGGCCGCGTTCGTGCTGGCGCGCACCGGCGCCGACGCGGTGATGGTCGGGCGGGCCGCGCAGGGCCGTCCGTGGATCTTCCGCGAGATCGACCACTTCCTGCGCACCGGCGAGCAGCTCGCGCCGCCCGATCTCGACGAGATCCGGGCCGTGCTGCGCGGCCACCTCGTCGATCACTACGCGTTCTACGGCGAGCTGCAGGGCCCCCGTATCGCGCGCAAGCACATCGGCTGGTACATCGACGGCTGGTGCGAGGACCGGCGGTTCGCCGCCGGCCGCGCCCGGCATCCGGACCCCATGCAGGCAGACACCGACCGCCTCGACGACGACGCGGTGAGGCTTCGCGACGCGATCAATCGCGCCGATCGGCCCGAGGTGCAGCTCGCCCTGCTCGACGACTATCTCGACCATGCAGATGACCGAATCGCAGTCCATTGACCAGGCGGTGACCCGCAGCCTCGAGAAGTACTTCCGCGACCTCGAGGGCGCGAGGCCGAGCGCGATCTACGACATGGTGCTGGCCTCGGTCGAGCGGCCGATGCTCGAGGTCGTGATGAAGCAGGCGCACGGCAACCAGCTTCGCGCCAGCGAGATGCTCGGCATCAACCGCAATACGCTTCGCAAGAAGCTGCAGCACTACGGCCTGCTCTGAGCGGCCTCACCGGGAGAGCCACACCATGCATCGCGTCGAACGCGCCCTGATCAGCGTCTCGGACAAGGAGGGCGTCGTCGAGCTCGCCTCGCAGCTCGCCGCGCTCGGCGTGAAGCTGCTCTCCACCGGCGGCACCGCCAAGCTGCTGCAGCAGGCGGGGCTCGCGGTCACCGAGGTGTCCGACTACACCGGGTTCCCAGAGATGCTCGACGGGCGCGTGAAGACCCTGCATCCGAAGGTGCACGGCGGCCTGCTCGCGCGCCGCGACTCGCCCGAGCACATGGCGGCGATCGAGGCGCACGGCATCGGCCGCATCGACCTGCTGGTGGTGAACCTCTACCCGTTCCAGCAGACCGTCGCGCGACTCGACTGCACGCTCGAGGATGCGATCGAGAACATCGACATCGGCGGCCCGGCGATGCTGCGCGCGGCCGCGAAGAACCATTCGGGCGTGGCGGTCGTCGTCGACCCGAAGGACTACCGGCGCGTGCTCGGCGAGATCCGCGAGCACGGCACGGTCGCCGACGCGACGCGCTTCGAGCTCGCCCGCAAGGTGTTCGCCCACACCGCGCAGTACGACGGCGCGATCGCGAACTGGCTCGGCGGCGTGCGCGCCGACGGCACGCACGATGCGTTCCCGCAGTCGCTGACGATGCAGTTCGAGCGCGTGCAGCCGATGCGCTACGGCGAGAACCCGCACCAGGGCGCCGCGTTCTACCGCGACGTCGCACCGGCCGCCGGCACGCTCGCGCACTACCGGCAGCTGCAGGGCAAGGAACTCTCGTACAACAACATCGCCGACTCCGATGCGGCGTGGGAGTGCGTCAAGACCTTCGAGGAGGCCGCGTGCGTGATCGTCAAGCATGCGAACCCCTGCGGTGTCGCGACCGGTCACGACTGCGGTGACGCCTACGCCAAGGCCTTCGCCACCGACCCGACCTCGGCCTTCGGCGGCATCATCGCGTTCAACCGCCCGCTCGATGGCGTCGCGGCCGAGCAGGTCTCCAAGCAGTTCGTCGAGGTGCTGATCGCCCCCGGCTTCGACGAGGCGGCGCGCCGCGTGTTCGCCGCCAAGCAGAACGTGCGCCTGCTCGAGATCCCGATCGCGCGCTCGAGCAACCACGTCGACCTCAAGCGCGTCGGCGGCGGCCTGCTCGTGCAGACGCCCGACGAGTGGAACCTCGCGCCCGAGAACCTGAAGGTCGTGACCCGGCGCGCCCCGACGCCCGCGCAGCTGCGCGACCTGCTGTTCGCCTGGCGGGTGGCCAAGTTCGTGAAGTCCAACGCGATCGTGTTCTGCGGAGACGGCCGCACGCTCGGCGTCGGCGCGGGCCAGATGAGCCGGATCGACTCGGCGCGGATCGCCTCGATCAAGGCCGAGCACGCGAACCTCACGCTCGCGGGCTCGGTCGTCGCCTCCGACGCGTTCTTCCCGTTCCGCGACGGCCTGGACGTGGTCGTCGACGCCGGTGCGGTCGCGGTGATCCAGCCGGGCGGCTCGGTGCGCGACGAGGAGGTGGTCGCCGCCGCCGACGAGCGCGGCGTGGCGATGGTGTTCTCGGGCGTGCGGCACTTCCGCCACTGAGCGTCGCGGGCCGCGGGGCGCGGATCGCCCCGTGGCAGGCGCGTATCATCCGACCCGATGGAACGGATCCTCGGCATCGACCCCGGCCTGCGGCTGACGGGCTTCGGCATCGTCGAGCGGCATGCGGCGGGTCGCATCGTCTACGTGGCGAGCGGCGTGATCCGCGTGCCCGACGGCGAACTCCCGGCTCGGCTGGCGACGATCTTCTCGCAGCTGCGCGAGGTGATCGCCGAATACCGGCCCGCCTCCGCGGCGATCGAGCGGGTCTTCGTCAACGTGAACCCGCAGACGACGCTGCTGCTCGGCCAGGCCCGGGGCGCCGCGATCTGCGCGGCCGCGACCGCGGGCCTCGCGGTCGCGGAGTTCACGCCGATGCAGATCAAGCAGGCGGTCGTCGGCTACGGCCGCGCGACCAAGCAGCAGGTGCAGGCGATGGTGGTGCAGCTCCTCGGGCTGCCCGGCACACCCTCGAAGGATGCCGCCGACGCGCTGGCCTGCGCGGCCTGCCAGGCGCAGTCGATGACGCTCGTCGAGACCCTCGTCGCGGGGGCGGCCAGCCACGCGGTGCCCTCGGTGCTCGCGCGGCGTGGCGCGCGCGTGCGCCGCGGAAGGCTGGTGCACTCGTGATCGGCCGCCTCTCGGGGGTGCTGCTCTCTAAGACCCCGCCCCAGGTGCTGATCGACGTGCAGGGCACCGGCTACGAGGTCGACGTGCCGATGAGCACGCTCTACGACCTGCCGCCGGCCGGCGAGCGCGTGGTGCTGCTGACGCACTTCGTCGTGCGCGAGGACGCGCAGCTGCTCTACGGCTTCCTCACCGAGGGCGAGCGCACCGCCTTCCGCGCGCTGATCAAGATCTCGAGCGTGGGACCGCGCACCGCGCTCTCGGTGCTCTCGGGCATGTCGGTGGCGGACCTCGCGCAGGCGGTGACGCTGCAGGAGGCCGGCCGGCTGGTGAAGGTGCCGGGCATCGGCAAGAAGACCGCCGAGCGCCTGCTGCTCGAGCTCAAGGGCAAGCTCGGCCCCGAACTGCCGGCGACCGCGGGCCAGGCGGCGGCGCCCGACCATGCGGCCGACATCCTGCGTGCGCTGCTCTCGCTGGGCTACTCCGAGCGCGAGGCGACCGTGGCCGCCAAGCAGGTGCCCCCCGACACCGGTGTCTCCGACGGCATCCGTCAGGCGCTGAAGCTGCTCGCCCGCGCCTGAGCGGTCGCTCGGCAGCGAAGGGACCCGGGCGGCCCGGCGGCAGCGCGTGCGCCGATCCTCTTCGGCCGACCGTCCGTCGGCCGAGCGCGCGCCGTACGCGACAGCACGACCGATGATCGGTGGATCCCCCGCCGGTGACCGCCATGCCCCGTCGACTGCCGCCTCCCGTGCTGCCCGAACACGCTCTCGCACCCGCCGGACGCGCACGCGGCCGGCGCATGCTGATGCGCCTCGGCGCGGTGGCGGCCGCCGGCATCGCCCTGCGCCCGATCCTGGCCGACGCCCTCCCCTCGGGCGAGCTGGCGCCCGACCTGGTGCTGCGCACCGAGTCCGCCACCACCTCGCTCGCCGAGCTGCGCGGCAAGGTCGTCTGGCTCGACTTCTGGGCATCGTGGTGCGGGCCGTGCCGCCAGTCCTTCCCCTGGATGGAGGCGATGCAGCAGCGCTACGGCGCGCAGGGCCTGCAGGTGGTCGCGGTGAACCTCGACGCCAAGCCCGAGGCGGCCCGCCGCTTCCTCGCCGAGCACCGGGCCTCGTTCATGGTCGCCTTCGACCACAGCGGCGACAGTGCGCGACGCTACTCGGTCCGTGCGATGCCCACCTCGGTGCTGATCGGTGCCGGCGGCCACGTGCGCACCGTGCATGCCGGGTTCCGGGCCGACGACCGCGATGCCCTCGAAGCCGCGCTGCGCGACGCCCTGTCGGCGCGCGCGGCGATGGCGAAGGCCTCGTGAGCCCGCGCGCGCTGCTGCTGGTCGCGGCCTGTCTGGCCGGCACCGGCTGCAGCGGCCCGATCACCGTCGAGGCATGGGAGAAGGGCGAGCTCGCACGCCCCGAGATGCGCTTCGACGCCGGTTCGCTGGAGAGCCGCATGAGCGAGCAGGTCTACCCCAGCAAGGAAGCCTCGTCGGGCGGCACCGGCGTGGGCGGCGGCGGCTGCGGCTGCAACTGATGGCGACGCCCGCATCTCACGCCTCGACGCTCGCGCCGGCCCTGCTGGCCGCGGCACTCGCGCTGCCCGGCGTGACCCAGCCGGCCGCGGCCCAGGCGCCGCCCGAGCGGGCCCAGCTCGACGTGCGCTGGCTCCACTACCAGGACTCGCAGCCCGGCCTCAAGCGCATCCGCGTCGACACGCCTTCCGTGGGTCTGCGGGTGCCGGTCGCCGGCCGCTGGACCTTCGAGGGCGTCACCAGCTACGACTCGGTGTCGGGCGCATCGCCGCGCTGGCATGCGTCGGTGTCGAGCGCCTCGCGCATGAGCGACGAGCGCACCTCGGGCGAGCTGCGCGTCACGCGCCACTGGGACCGCGCGACGCTGTCGGTCGGCGGCGCGTACTCGAGCGAGCACGACTATGTCTCGCGCGCGCTGTCGCTGCGCGGGAGCGTCTCCAGCGCCGACAACAACCGCAGCTGGAGCTTCGGCCTCGGGCGCGCCGACGACCGCATCGACCCGGTCAACCGGATCGTCGTCGACGAGCGTCGGCGCACGACGGACCTGCTGGTCGGCGTCACGCAGGTGCTCAGCCCGGTCGACATCGTCCAGCTCAACGTGACGCATGCGCGCGGCAGCGGCTACTACTCCGATCCCTACAAGTCGCTCGACTCGCGGCCCCGCGAGCGGGTCCAGACCGCCGTGCTGCTGCGCTGGAACCATCACTTCCAGGGTCCCGGCGCGACCATGCGTCTGGGCTGGCGCACCTACGCCGACAGCTGGGACGTGCGATCGAACACGCTCACCGGCGAGTGGGTGCAGCCGGTGGCGGGCGGCTGGACGCTCACCCCGTCCCTGCGCTACTACACGCAGAGCGCCGCCAGCTTCTTCTATGCGCCGGTCTACGACCCCATCCTGGGCGAACCGTTCCCGCGCGACTACGCGACCGACATGGGCGCCCTGCGCTCGCCCGACGCGCGCCTGTCGGCCTTCGGCGCGGCCGCCCTCGGGTTCCGGGTGTCGAAGGCGATCGACCGCTCCAACCTCGTCGACTTCAAGGCCGAGTACTACGAGCAGCGCGGCGAATGGCGGCTCGGCGGCCCCGGCACGGCGGGCCTGGCGCCGCTGCGCGCGACGATCCTGCAGGTCGGCTTGACGCACCTGTTCTGATCGGGCGAGCATCGGCCGCGATGCGCGACGCCACCTTCGGGATCGAGTTCGAGGCGATGGCGAGCCGCTGCGAGGTCCGCGTCGCCGCGCAGGACGCGTCGGCCGCACGCGCGCGTGCGCAGCGCGCCATCGACGAGGTCCGACGCATCGAGGCCAAGTACTCGCGCTACCGCGACGACAGCGTCGTCACCGCGATCAACCGCGAGGCGGGTGGCGCACCGGTCGCGGTCGACGCCGAGACACAGGCCCTGCTCGGCTACGCCGAAGCGCTCTGGCACGACAGCGGCGGACGCTTCGATGCGACCAGCGGCGTGCTGCGCCGCGCCTGGGACTTCCGTCGCGGCATCGTGCCCGACGAGGCGGCGCTCGAGGCGCTGCGTCCGCTGATCGGCTGGCAGGACGTCGAGCGTGACGGGGCCACGATCCGGCTGCCGCGGACCGGCATGGAGGTCGACTTCGGCGGGTTCGGCAAGGAGTACGCGGCCGACCGCGCCGCCGAGGTGCTGCGCGCGACGGGCGCCCGGCACGGCTTCGTCGACCTGGGCGGCGACATCCGCGCGATCGGTCCGCAGCCCGACGGCGAGCCCTGGTCCATCGGCATCGCCGATCCGCGGGCACCGGGCCGCACGGTCGCCTCGATCGGACTGGCCGACGGCGCGATCTGCACCAGCGGCGACTACGAACGCTTCTTCGAGCGCGACGGCCTGCGGCACTGCCATGTGCTCGACCCGCGCACCGGCCGCTCGGTGCGCCACTGGCGCTCGGTCACCGTGGTCGCTCCAGTGGCGGTCGCGGCGGGCGGCTACACGACGATCGCGATGCTGCTCGAAGCCGATGCGCCCGCCTACCTCGAGCGCACGGGGCTGCCCTGGCTCGCGATCGGCCCGGACGGCGCACTGCGCGCGTCGCCCGGCCGGGCCTGAAGCGGGGCCGGTGCCGGGCGGCGTGCGCGCGGCCGGTGCCGCAGGGCCCGCTCCCGCCGCTCCGATAGAATGCAGCGATGATCGAACATGACCGCCTGATCGCCCCCGGTCCGGCTTCGCCGGCGGAAGAGGCGGTCGAGCGCGCCCTGCGCCCGAAGGCCCTCGCCGACTACGTCGGCCAGCCCCGCATCCGCGAGCAGCTCGAGATCTTCGTCAGCGCCGCCCGCAACCGCGGCGAGGCGCTCGATCACCTGCTGCTGTTCGGACCGCCCGGGCTGGGCAAGACCACGCTGGCGCACATCGTCGCGGCCGAGATGGGCGTGAACCTGCGCCAGACCTCCGGTCCGGTGCTCGAGCGCCCCGGCGACCTCGCGGCGCTGCTGACCAACCTCGAGAAGAACGACGTGCTCTTCATCGACGAGATCCACCGGCTGAGCCCGGTCGTCGAGGAGATCCTGTACCCCGCGCTCGAGGACTTCCAGATCGACATCATGATCGGCGAGGGCCCGGCCGCGCGCTCGATCAAGCTCGACCTGCAGCCGTTCACGCTGGTGGGTGCCACCACCCGGGCCGGCATGCTGACGAATCCGCTGCGCGACCGGTTCGGCATCGTCGCGCGGCTCGAGTTCTACGACGTCGACGACCTCACGAAGATCGTCACCCGCTCGGCCTCGCTGCTCAAGGCGCCGACCGACGACGGCGGCGCCCGCGAGATCGCACGGCGCGCGCGCGGCACCCCGCGGATCGCCAACCGCCTGCTGCGCCGGGTGCGCGACTACGCCGAGGTCAAGGCGCAGGGCGTGGTCACCGCCGAGGTCGCCGACCGGGCGCTGACGATGCTCGACGTCGACCGGATCGGGCTCGACACCATGGACCGCAGGCTGCTGCTCGCGGTCATCGAGAAGTTCTCCGGCGGCCCGGTGGGTCTCGACAACGTCGCCGCAGCCATCGGCGAGGAGCGCGACACCATCGAGGACGTGCTCGAGCCGTACCTGATCCAGCAGGGCTTCCTGCAGCGCACGCCGCGCGGGCGGGTCGCGTCCGCCGCCGCGTGGCGGCACTTCGGCCTCGCCGCCCCCGAGCGGCAGTCCGCGGCGGACCTCTTCGGCGGCGACGACGGCGGTGCCGCGTGAGCGAGCCGGTCGACCACAACGAGTTCGTCTGGCGCCTGCACGAGGCGACGCCGCGCACCTGGGTCACGCCGACCCTCATCGCGCTCAACGTGGCGGTCTGGCTGCTGAACCTGGCCAGCGGCCTGTCGCCGATGTCGCCGGACGCCCGCGAGCTCGCCATGTGGGGCGGCAACTTCCTGCCGCTGACCCTCGAGCAACCCTGGCGCCTTCTGTCGGCGATGTTCCTGCACGGCGGCATCGTGCACCTGGGCTTCAACATGTGGGCGCTCTGGAACACCGGACGCCTGGCCGAGCGCTTCTACGGCAACACGCAGCTCGCGCTCATCTATGTCGTCGCCGGGCTCGCGGGGTCGATGGCGAGCCTGTTCTTCGCGGCCCGCACCGGCGTCTCGGTCGGTGCCTCGGGCGCGATCTTCGGCGTGGTCGGCTGCCTGCTCGCGGCGCTGTCCACCAAGGCCAGCAAGCTGCCCCCCGAGCTGGCGCGCTCGATGCGCTCGTCGATGCTCACCTTCGTCGCGTTCTCGCTGGTGCTGGGCTTCACCGCGGGCTTCATCGACAACGCGGCGCACGTCGGCGGGCTCGCGGGCGGCTACCTGATGGGGATGGTGATGGCCGAGAAGTTCGATGCCGACGAGTTCCGCCGTCAGGGCCCGGCGCGCGCGGTCGTCGCGATCGTCCTGGCAGCGCTGCTGCTCGGCGGGGTCTGGTCGCTGCTCGTGCCGGGCGCGGCCTGACGGGCGGCGGCGCGGGCCTTGGTAGAATCGGCCCCGATGAGCGAGGCCCGCAGCTTCTCGATCCGCGTGCGTGTGTACTACGAGGACACGGATGCGGGCGGGATCGTCTACCACGCGACCTACCTTCGCTGGATGGAGCGCGTTCGCAGCGACTGGCTGCGCGTGCTCGGCGAGCGCCACGACGCGATGGCCGGACAGGGACTGCAGTTCGTCGTCAGCGAGCTCGACATCCGTTACCGGCGACCGGCGCGGCTCGATGACCTGCTCGACGTGGACCTCGAGGTGCTCGAGGTCCGGCGCGCATCGCTGCGCCTCGCGCAGCGCACGCGCGCTGCCGACGACGGAGCCCTGCTCGCCGATGCGACGGTGCGCGTCGCGGTGATGGATCGGCATACCGGCCGGCCCGCGCCGATGCCGAGGCGGCTGCTCGACACGCTTGGAGTCCCATGAACAACAACGACATGTCGATCCTCTCGCTGGTGACCAACGCCAGCGTCCTCGTGCAGTTCGTGATGGCCGGACTGCTCGCGATCTCGATCGCCTCCTGGACGGTCATCTTCCGCAAGGGCTTCCAGATCCGGGCCGCCCGGGCCGCCACCGAGCGCTTCGAGTCGGAGTTCTGGCGCCCCGGCGACCTGCATGCGCTCTACACGCGCACCGCCGAGCAGCCCGGGGACCACGGCCCGCTGGCACGGATCTTCGAGTCCGGCATGCGCGAGTTCCTCAAGATGCGCCAGCAGAAGCCGGGCGATGCGAACGCGATGCTCGAGGCGGCACGCCGTGCGATGCGGGCGGCCTACCAGCGCGAGATGGACGCGCTCGAGTCGAGCCTGGCCTTCCTCGCCTCGGCCGGCTCGGTGAGCCCGTACATCGGCCTGTTCGGCACCGTCTGGGGCATCATGAATTCGTTCCGCGGGCTGGCCAACGTCAAGCAGGCGACGCTCGCCGCCGTGGCGCCCGGCATCGCCGAGGCGCTGGTGGCCACCGCGATCGGCCTGTTCGCCGCGATCCCCGCCTTCGTCGCCTACAACCGCTTCGCGTACGACGTCGAGCGGCTGTCGAACCGCTTCGACACCTTCGTCGAGGAGTTCTCCAACATCCTGCAGCGCCAGTCGCGCTGAGCCCCGGAGCCCCGCGATGCCCAGCGTCTCATCGTCCCGCCGCGGCGGCCGGCGCCGGTTCGTCTCCGAGATCAACGTCGTCCCGTACATCGACGTGATGCTGGTGCTGCTGGTGATCTTCATGGTCACCGCGCCGCTGCAGCCGCCGGGCCAGATCGAGGTGCCCGGCGCCGGGCAGAGCAGCACCCCGCCCGACGCGCTGGTCGAGATCCGACTGGGCGCCGGGGGCGAGCTGCGGATGGTCACCCGGAACATGCCGCAGCAGTTCGACCGGACCATCGGCGAGCGCGACATCGCGCCGACGCTGCGCAGCTTCGGCGCGCCGGACAAGCTCGCGGTGCTGATCGCCGCCGACCAGAAGGTGCCGTACGGCGACGTGGTCAAGCTGATGGACCAGGTGCGCGCGGCCGGGGCGGGACGGGTCGGTCTGATGGTGCGGGGCAAGGACTCGTGAGCACGCCCCGCCCGCCGGCGGGCGGTGCGCCGCCGCCCGGGCAGCGTCCGCCCGGCGGATCCGGTGCGGGCAACGATCCGCGCGCGGCGCGTCCGCCCGCCGCGTCGACCGACATGAGCGGCCTCGCGTCCGACCCGCGGGTGACCGGTCAGCACGTGGCCGGATCGACGCCGCCGCCCCGCGGACCGATGCCGCCCGCCGCCCCACCGCCTCGCGGACCGATGCCCCCCGCCGCACCGCCGCCGCGTTCCGGTCGGCCGAAGCGCCCGCCGCGGGCAGGCGGCAAGCTGCGGGCAGTCGCGCTGGCCCTCGCGATCCACGCGCTGCTGATCGGCCTGCTGGTGTTCGGGCTGCGCTGGACCCACCGCGAGCCCGAGCCGGTGCAGGCCGAGCTGTGGGTGCCGCCGCCCCCGAAGGCGCCGCCGACCCCGCCCGTCCCCCGGCCCGAGCCGCCCCCGCCGAAGCCCGAGCCCGCGCCGCCGCCGCCGCCGAAACCCGAGCCCCCGCCGCCGCCGCCGAAGGCCGAGCCCGACATCAAGATCGAACAGGCCAAGCGCGAGGCCGAGCGCAAGGAGGCCGAGCGCCGCCTCGCCGAGCAGAAGGCCGCGCAGCGCAAGGAAGCCGAACGCAAGGACGCCGAGCGCAAGGCCGAGCAGAAGGCCGCCGAGCAGAAGGCGGCCGAGGAGAAGCGCCAGAAGGACGAGCTGGCCCGCAAGGACGCCGAGCGCAAGGCCGCCGACGAGAAGCGGCGCGCCGAGCAGGCCCGCAAGGAGGCCGAGGTGGCCGAGCAGCGCCGCGCCGAGGACATCCGGCGACTGCAGACGCAGGCCGGCACCTCGGGCATCCCGAGCGACCAGGCGGTCCGCGGCGCGGCCACCGGCCGCGTCGATGCAGGCTATGGCGCCCGCGTCGCCGCGGCCATCCGGGCGAACACCACCTTCCGCATCCCCACCGACCTCGAGGGCAACCCGAAGGCGGTGTTCCTCGTGCAGCTGCGCCCCGACTGCACCGTGGCCGCGATCCGGCTGCGGCGGACCAGCGGCGTGCCGGCGTGGGACCAGGCTGCCGAACGCGGGATCCAGGCCACCGACCCGTTCCCGAAGCCCGCCGACGGCCGCTGCCAGGGCGAGCTCGAGATCGCCAGCGGCCCGCGGGACGAGCGATGAGCCGCCGCGCCCCGGGCCTGCGGCCGAGCCACCCGACCGGGTGCCGTCCGACCGATGGCCGCCCCCATGAAGCGGTCGCACCGTCCCCGCGACTTATAATCGCATCACGATGAAGCGCCTCCTCCGCCTCGTTCCCCTCTTCGCCGGCCTGCTGTCCCTGGCCGCCGGTCCGGCCCTCGCCCAGATGCGCATCGACGTGTCCGGCGTGGGCGCCACGCAGCTGCCGATCGCGATCGCGGGGTTCGTCAACGACGCCCGTGCACCGCAGGACGTCGCCGCGGTCGTTCGCAGCGACCTGGCCCGCAGCGGCGCCTTTCGCGTGATCGACCCGCAGCAGACCGTCTCGGACACCGCGCCGGTGGATTTCGCCGCACTGCGCACCCGCGGTGCCGACACCTTCGTCGCGGGCTCGGTCGCCAAGCTCGCCGACGGCCGCTACGACATCCGCTATCGCCTCTACGACGCGGTCAAGCAGTCGCCGATCGCCGGCGAATCGCTGGTCGCCCCCGAGGCCGACCTGCGGCTGGCCGGCCACCGGATCGCCGACGCGATCATCGAGAAGCTGACCGGCGAGAAGGGCGTCTTCTCGACCCGCATCGCCTTCGTCAGCAAGCAGGGCAACCGCTTCCGGCTCAACGTCGCCGACTGGGACGGCGAGAACGTGCAGTCGCCGCTGGTCTCGCCCGAGCCGATCATCTCGCCGTCGTGGTCGCCCGACGGCGGGCGCCTCGCCTACGTGTCGTTCGAGCAGAAGAAGCCGGTCGTGTACGTGCACACGCTGGCCACCGGCCAGCGCGTGGCGGTCGCCAACTTCAAGGGCAGCAACAGCGCGCCGGCCTGGTCCCCCGACGGCCGCACGCTCGCCGTGGCGCTGACCCTCAACGGCCTGTCGCAGATCTACCTGATCAATGCCGCCGACGGCGCCAACGCGCGCCGGCTGACCACCTCGAACGCGATCGACACCGAACCGGTGTTCTCGCCCGACGGCCGCACCCTGTTCTTCACCTCCGACCGGGGCGGCTCGCCGCAGATCTACCGCATGCCGGCCGCCGGCGGCGATGCGACGCGCGTGACCTTCGGCTCGAGCTACAACGTCAGCCCGCGCGTGAGCCCGGACGGCCGCAACCTCGCCTTCCTGACGCGCCGCGACGGCCGCTACTTCGTCGGCCTGAAGGACCTCGGTGCCGGCGGCAACGAGACCGTGCTCACCGACAGCGGGCAGGAGGAGTCGCCGAGCTTCGCGCCGAACGGCCGCTGGATCATGTACGCCACCCAGCAGGGCGGCCGCGACTCGCTGATGGCCACCTCCGTCGACGGTCGCATCAAGCAGCGGCTGAGCTCCTCGCTCGGCGACATCCGCGAACCCTCGTGGGGTCCGTTCCTGCGCTGAACGCGCGTGCTGCTGCCCCCGTTTCCCAAGACCTCGTCCCTCGCCAGACCCCGCATTCGAATCCGGAGCCCAAGAACATGACTCGACGCCCCCTCGCCACTCTCGCAGCGCTGGCCACGGCGCTGGCCCTCGCCGCCTGCAGCTCGGCGGTCAAGCTCGACGACCCCGCACCGGTCGAGAACCGCGGCGCCGCCGGCGCGGCGGGTGCCGGCGGTGCCGCGGGCGGCGCGAGCGGCGCCCCGATCGGCAGCGAGCGTCCGATCGCGCAGGTCACCGTCGACCCGTCGAAGGATCCGCTGAACGATCCGAACAGCCCGCTGTCCAAGCGCAGCATCTACTTCGACTTAGACAGCTTCAGCATCAAGGACGAGTTCCGCGGCGTCGTCGAGGCGCACGCCAAGTACCTCGTCGCCAACAAGACCCGCAAGGTCGTGATCCAGGGCAACACCGACGAGCGCGGCAGCCGCGAGTACAACCTCGCCCTCGGCCAGAAGCGCTCCGAGGCCGTGCGCCGCGCGCTGGCCTCGCTGGGCGTGTCCGATTCGCAGGTCGAGGCGGTCAGCTTCGGCGAGGAGAAGCCCAAGTCCACCGGTACGGACGACGCCGCCTTCGCCGAGAACCGCCGCGCCGACCTCGCCTACCAGTAACACCACCCGATGCGTGACACCGTGCCGATGACCCCCGTACAAGGCGCACTCGGACGCGCGCTCCGTGCCACGCGGCGCGCTGCGTACGCCGCTGCGGCGGTGGCGCTCGTCGCGGCGACGCTGCCGGCGCAGGCGCAGCTCTTCTCCGACGACGAGGCCCGCCGCGCCATCCTCGACGTGCGCAGTCGCGTCGAGCAGTTGCAGCGCGAGATGCTCAAGCGCATCGAGGACCTGTCGGCCCGCGTCGAGCGTCTCGAGCAGACGACCCGCGGCCAGCTCGAGCTGCAGAACCAGATCCAGGCCATGCGCCAGGAGATCGCGTCGCTGCGCGGCGCGCTCGAGGTGCAGACCAACGAGCTTTCCAAGACGCAGCGCGGGCAGCGCGACCTCGCCTCCGAGCTCGATGCGCGGATCAAGCGCTTCGAGCCGGTCGCGGTGTCGCTCGACGGCAAGCAGGTCAATGTCGACCAGAGCGAGCGGCGCGCCTACGAGGCGGCGCTCGCGACCTTCCGCGGCGGCGACTTCCGGGGCGCCCAGACGGCGTTCCAGCAGTTCCAGGTCGCGTATCCGCAGAGTCCCTACGGCCCGAACGCGACCTACTGGATGGGCAGCAGCCAGTACGCCCAGAAGGACAACAAGGGCGCGATCGCCACGCTCCAGGCCTTCGTGCAGCGCTATCCCGAGCATCCGCGGGCGGCCGACGCATTGCTGACCGTCGGCAATGCCCAGGTCGATCTCGGCGACCGCAAGGCCGCGACCGAGACCTTCCGCGCGGTCACCGAGAAGTTCGACGGCAGCGGCGCGGCGCAGACGGCGCGCGAGCGTCTGGTCTCGCTGAGCGGACCGGCCCCTTCGCCGAAGCGCTGAGCGCGGCGGATCGGGGGCTTCGATGACCGACGCCGACGTCGTCACGCTGCAGCACACGGTCGCCTGGGCGACCTTCGCGATCGCGTTCGTGCTCGGCATCGCGATGAGCCGCAGCAACTTCTGCACGATGGGTGCCGTGGCCGATGTCGTGAACATGGGCGACTGGACCCGGATGCGGATGTGGCTGGCCGCGATCGGGCTCGCCGTGCTCGGCACCCAGGGCCTGGCCTGGGCCGGGCTGATCGACCCCGGCAAGTCGATCTACGCCGGGCCGCGGCTCCTCTGGCTCTCGAACCTCGTGGGGGGCGCGCTGTTCGGCTTCGGCATGGTGCTGGCCTCGGGCTGCGGCACCAAGACGCTGCTGCGGGCGGGGTCGGGCAACCTGAAGTCGCTGGTCGTGTTCATCGTGATGGGCCTGTTCGCCTACATGACGCTCCGGGGCCTCTTCGGCGTGCTGCGCGCCGGCACGGTGGACCGCGTGGCCCTGGAACTCGCCGGAGGTCAGGACCTGCCGCGCCTGCTGGCGGGCGGCGACGCGGCCCTGCTCGGCACGCTGCGGCTGGTGCTCGGCGCACTGATCGGCGGCGGACTGCTCGCCTTCGCGCTCGTGTCGCACGAGTTCCGCGCCGATCGAGGCAACCTGCTCGGCGCACTCGCCGTCGGTGCCGGCATCGTCGCCGTCTGGTACGTCTCCGGTCACATCGGTCACCTCGAGGAAGATCCGCGCACGCTCGAGGAAGCCTTCATCGGCACGAACAGCACCCGCATGGAATCGCTCAGCTATGTCGCGCCCACCGCGTACGCGCTCGAGCTGCTGATGTTCTGGAGCGATGCCAGCAAGTCGGTGACCCTCGGCATCGCGTCGGTGCTCGGCCTCGTCGCCGGCTCCACCGCGTATGCGCTCGCGACCCGCAGCTTCCGCTGGGAGGGCTTCCAGGGGCCGGAAGACACCGCCAACCACCTGGTCGGCGCCGCCCTGATGGGCGTCGGCGGCGTGACCGCACTGGGCTGCACGATCGGCCAGGGCCTGAGCGGCATGTCGACCCTCGCACTGGGCTCGGCGATCGCGCTGGCGGCGATCGTGGCCGGCGGCTGGGCGGGGCTGCGCTACCAGATCTGGCGCATCGAGCGGATGGTCTGAGCCCCTGCCCCGTTTGACCGTGAGCGGGCGCCGTCGTATACTCTTGGGCTGTCCTGTAACAAGAACAAC